>JAUZEX010000304.1 GCA_030838815.1 Actinomycetota bacterium | reverse complement strand
ACGAGCATCACGACCTCGTCGGCGCCCCAGGCGCCCAGCCGGCGGGAGTCGGCGTCGGCCGGTTCGGCCATGGCGACCACATGGCCGTCGATCTCCTCCGCCAGTTCGGCGGCGGCGCTGAGCAGTTCCTGGGCCACGTGGGTCCGGTCGGGTTCGAGGACCACGGCCACCGCCGGACCGGCCGGGTTCCCGGGGCGGGGGACGGACTCGCCGAGGACGCCGCCCGCCCCCTCGGCCCGGGCGGCCAGCGCCCCCCGCCGGATGAGGACGTCGACGGCGGTCCGGACCTGGTCCTCCAAAGGGCCGTCGAGCAGGATTCCCTCCCGGCGCACCTCGTGGACCCGCACGGCACCGACCCGGGTCGGGCTGCCGGCCTGGCCCCACGGGCCGGAGCCGAGGTCGGCGGTGGTCAGCCGCCGGATGCGCCCGTCCGGCACGGCCGCCCTCCCGGCGGGGTCGACCTTGCACGGTTCGATCAGCCGCTCGGCGCACGACAGCACGGCGGGGAGATCGACGGCGGCTTCGATCCAGCCGTCGTCGTGCTCGCAGCGGGCCAGCACGGTGCGGCCCTCCACGGCCATCGTCCGGACGCCGGTGAGGAACGGGAGGTCGAGGAGCTCGGCCAGCTCGGGTGGAACCTGGCCGGTGTCGGCGTCGACCGAGTTGCGCCCGGCCAGGATCAGGTCGAACGGCCCGGCGAGGCGGAGGGCGGCGGCCAGCGCCCGGGCGGTGGCCAGGGTGTCGGACCCGGCGAAGGCCGGGTCGGTGACGAGGAGGCCGTCGATGTCGACGCCGCGGTCCGCCCCCCAGGCGATCGCCTCCCGCAGGACGTCGTCGGCGCTGGTCGGCCCGAGCGTGACGACCGTGACCGTCGTCTCCTCCTCCGCCTCCGCCGCGGCAGCGGCGATCTCCACCGCCTGGGAGACCGCCCGGCGGCAGTAGGGGTTCAGCTCCAGGGGCAGACCGGCCCGGATGAGGCGGCCGTCGTCGTCGAGGGCCAGCTCGGTGAAGGTCGGGACCTGCTTGACGACGACGGCGATGCGCATGTCGTCTGTAGTCCTACCCCCGGGCGGACGCGCCGCGCTGGTTTTCGCTGCGCCGGCGCCGGGGACGGATCGGGCTACCCGCGGGCGAGGAGGGCCTCGTGGGCCCGGAGGGCGGCGAGGACCTCGTCCGGCCGGTCGAGGTGGGGCTCGTGGGCGGCACCCTCGATCTCGACCAGGGTGGCGTCGGTCAGGCGCCCGGCCAGGTACCGGACACCGGCGAGGTAGACCGGACGGTCGTCGGCCCCGCAGATGAGCACCGCCGGGCAGGTGATCTCGTCGAGCCGGTCGATGACCATCGAGTCCTCCTGGACGGCCACCCTTCCGACCGCCGCCGGCAACCCTGAGGCGGCCGCGACCTTGGCGATGCCGCGGTTGTACTCGTCGCGGCTGGCGGGGTTGCGGAACCCCGGCCCGGTCGACAGGAGCGCCAGTCCCCGCACGGTCTCGGGTCGGCCCAGCGTGTAGGCCAGTGACAGGTAGCCGCCGAGGGAGTGGCCGACGAGCAGCACCGGCGCCCCGCTGGTGGCCATGGCCCCGTCGACGACGGCGCCGAGGTCGGCCAGGGCGTCCTCCCGGGTGTAGTCCCCGTCCGGGGCGTCGGAGCGGCCGTGGCCCCGGAGATCCCAGGTGACGACGTGGTGGTCGCCGGCCAGGGCGGCGGACTGGCTGGCCCAGGTGTCGCCCGTCCGCCCGAAGCCGTGGGTGAACACCACCGCCGGCCCCGTCCCCCGCGCCTCGATGTGCAGCCCGGCCGTGCTCATGGAGCCGGAATCTAGGCTGGCACCAGGCCCGACCCGGCAACGAGCGGAGGAGCCCGTGGACGACCGCGTCACCATCGGAACGCTCGACGACCTGCAGCGCACCGGTTGCCTCACCGGGAAGGCCGGAGCCCAGCCCGTCTGCGTCTTCTGGAGCGACGGGGCGCCGTTCGCCCTCGACGACCGTTGCCCGCACATGGGGTTTCCGCTCCACCGGGGCAGCGTCGAGAGCGGTCTGGTGACGTGCCACTGGCACAACGCCCGCTTCGACCTGCGCTCCGGCGGGACGCTCGACCCCTGGGCCGACGACGTACGGGCCTACCCGGTCGAAATCGAGGACGGCCGGGTCGTCGTGGTCGTCTCGCCGGAGCCCGACCGGCGCCGCCGGTCGCAGCACCGGCTGGAGGAGGGGCTGGAGCAGGGCGTCACCCTGGTCACGGCCAAGGCGGTGCTCGCCCTCCTCGACGCGGGGGTACCCGCCGAGGCCATCGTGCGGACGGGCGTGGAGTTCGGCACCCGCTACCGGGAGGCGGGCTGGGGCGCGGGGCTAACGGTGCTCACCGCGATGGCCAACGTCCTGCCCGATCTCGACCCCGCCGACCGGGTCCGGGCGCTGGTGGCGGGGTTGGCCTTCGTGTCGCGGGACACCCGGGGCCGGCCCCCGCGGTTCCCGTTGCAACCGCTGCAGAGCGGCCCGAGGGCGGAACGTCTGGGCGTCTGGTACCGCCGGTTCATCGAGACCCGATCGGCCGATGCCGCCGAGCGGGCCCTGGCGTCGGCCATCGCCGCCGCCGACGAAGGGGTCGTCGCCGACATCATGTTCTCGGCCGCCACCGACCACGTCTTCCTCGATGGCGGGCACACCCTCGACTTCACCAACAAGGCCTTCGAGGTCCTCGACCATCTCGGGTGGGAGGCCGCGCCCGACGTCCTGCCGACCCTGGTGGCCGGGACCGCCTCGGCGGCCCGCAGCGAGGAGCGGGGGGCGTGGCGCTACCCCCACGATCTGGCCGGCATGATCACCACGGCCACCGCCGGGTTGGCGGAACGGATGGCGGCGGGGAGCAGCTGCGCCGACCGATTCGACCATGACGGCGGCGTGGCCGAACTGGCCTGGTCGATCCTGTCCGAGGACCCGGTCGCGGTGGTGAAGGCCATCGACGACGCCATCGTCGCCGGCGCCCGTCCCGAAGAGCTCGGCCGGGCGGTCGCCTACGCCGCCGCCCTGCGCATCACCCGCTTCCACACCCAGAACGACCACGGCGACTGGGACGAGGTGCACCACGCCTTCACGGCCGCCAACGCCCTCCACCAGGCGCTGCGGCG
>JAUZEX010000293.1 GCA_030838815.1 Actinomycetota bacterium | reverse complement strand
GGCCCCGCCTCCTCTTCACGGTTGACGCCCTGCCCCGGGTGGCCAACGGGAAGGTCGACGGGCCCGCCGTCCGTCGCCTGGCCACCGCCCGGACGGCTGAGGCGACGGCGTCTCGAGACCTGGCCACCACCGTCCCGCAGGCCGGGCCGCACGTCCCGGCCGCCGCCGCCCCTCCGACGCCGACCGCGCTCATCGCCATCACCGCCATTGCCTTCGATATGGGCGGCGTGCTCACGAGCACCGCCCTCGGCGGAGTCGAGCGCTACGCCGCCGAGCTCGGATTGGGCCCCGGCACCCTCTCCGCCTACTTCCGGGGTGATCCCCGCATGGCCGCCCTCGAGGTCGGGGCGATCGGCGCCCGCGAGTTCTTCAAATACGTCTGCGTCGACGCCGAGACCCGCCACGGACAACGGGTCGACATCCGGCGGCTGGCCGCCGCCGCCGAGGAGGGCCAGGTGCTCGACCCGGCGATGATCGACCTCGTCCGAACGCTGCACGGCCCGTTCACCACCGCCCTGGTCACCAACAACATCGCCGAGGCCGGCTGGCGCGGCGGGTTCCCGTTCGACCTGTTCGACGTGGTGCTCGACTCCTCGGAGGCCGGCGTCCGCAAGCCCGATCGGCGGTTCTACGAGGAGCTGCTCCGACGCCTCGACCGGCCGGCGGCCGAGGTGGTGTTCATCGACGACTTCGACGAGAACCTCGCCCCCGCCGCCGAACTCGGCTTCCACACCGTGCTCTTCACCGACCTCGACGCCTGCCGCCGATCCTTGGCCGCGGTCGGGGTAAAGATCCCGACCGCCGCCTCCACCGCCCGGCACCGGGCTGCGACCGCTCTGCAGGCCCCAGCCCCAGCCCCTGCGCCGACGCCGGCCTCAACCCCTCCGAAGAAGGAGAACGCCACACCATGACGACGACCACCGCTGCCCCGCTCGATGCGGTGGCAGCCCGGGCGCTGCTTCCGGCGCCGGGCCTGCTGATCGGTGGCGAGTGGCTGCGTACGTCGAGCGCGGCACCGTTTCCCCACGTCGATCCGGCCACCGGCCGGCCGACCGCCGAGGTGGTGCTGGCCGGGCCGGCCGAGGTCGACGCCGCGGTCGCCGCCGCCCGGACCGCCTTCCCCGGGTGGCGTCGCACCCCGCCGGGCGCCCGCCGTGACGCGCTGCTGCGGCTGGCCGACCTGCTGGCCGGCTCGGCGTCGGAACTCGCCGCCCTCACCAGCGTGGAGATGGGCCAGCCGTTCAAGGCCGCCCGGGCCGGCGTCGGCGCGGCGGTGGAGTGGTTCCGGTACTACGCCGGCTGGGCCGACAAGCTCGACGGCCTCGTCGCGCCGGTGGCGCCGGGCGCCGCCCTCGACTACGTCGTCCCCGAGCCCTACGGCGTCGTCGCCGCCATCATCCCCTGGAACGGCCCACTCATCTCCCTCGCCCTCAAGGTGGCGCCGGCGCTGGCCGCCGGCAACACGGTCGTGCTGAAGCCGCCGGAGCTGGCGCCGTTCTCCAGCCTGCGCTTCGCCGCTCTGGCCGTCGAGGCGGGGCTACCGCCCGGCGTCCTCAACGTGATCCCCGGCGGCCCGTCCGCCGGAGCGGCGCTGTGCGGCCACCCCGACGTGGGCAAGATCAGCTTCACCGGCGGATCCGACACCGGCCGGGCCGTGGCCACCGCCGCCGCCCGGAACCACACGCCGGTGGTGCTGGAGCTGGGCGGCAAGTCGGCGTCGCTCGTCTTCGCCGACGCCGATCCGGCCGTCACCGGCAAGCTCGCCGCTCTCCTCGGTGTGGCTCAGAACAGCGGCCAGGGCTGCTTCCTGCCCACCCGGCTCCTGGTCGAACGGCCCGTCTACGAAGCGGTGCTGGAGCGGGTGGTCGGTGTCGTCGGCGGCCTGCGGCTCGGCGACCCGTTCGACGCCGCCACCGTCATGGGTCCCGTCGTGAGCGAGGCGGCCTGCCACCGGATCCTGGCCGTGATCGAAGATGCCGTCGACGCCAAGGCGGGCCGCCTGTGCGCCGGCGGGCGGCGGGCCGGCGGCGACCTCGCCGGCGGGTTCTTCGTCGAGCCGACCGTCTTCGCCGATGCCGATCCGGCCAGCAGGCTCGTCCAGGAGGAGATCTTCGGGCCCGTCCTGGCCGTGCTGCCCTTCGACGACGAGGAGGAGGCGGTGGCGCTGGCCAACGACACCCGTTACGGGCTGGCCGGCTACGTGTGGACCAACGACGTCCGCCGGGCCCACCGCGTCGCCGACGCCCTCGACGCCGGCTACGTGTCGGTCAACGGCATGGCGCCGCTGCCGCCCCAGGCACCCTTCGGCGGCTGGAAGGCCAGCGGCTGCGGCCTCGAAGGCGGACGGGCCGGCATCGACGAGTTCCTCCGGCCGAAGAACGTCTTCGTCTCGCTGCGATGACCGCCTTCGCCGACGAGGCGACGTTCGAGAAGGACGCCCGGCAGTTCCTCGAGGCCACGGTCCCGCGCCGGGAGGCCGAGGCCCTGTCGTGGGGCGAGGGGTCCGACTCGGTGGCCGTGTTCCACGAGAGCAACGCCGAGGCGGAGGCGGCCGAGGTGGCCGCGGCGCGGGCCTGGCAGCGGCAACGGTTCGACGCCGGCTTCGGCTGGATCACCGGCCCGCCCGAGTACGGCGGCGGGGGCCTGCCCCTGGCCTACGAACGTCTCTACCGCACCGTCGAAGCGGAGTTCGCCGTTCCCGACATGAGCCCGCTGCGGATCGGCGTCGGCACCGTCGCCCCCGCCCTGATGGCGCACGGCAGCGAGGCCCACAAACGCGACGTCGCCGTCAGCATCCACCGCGGCGAGGTCCTCGCCTGCCAGCTCTTCTCCGAACCGGAGGCGGGCTCCGACCTGGCCGGCGTCCGGACCAGGGCCGTCCGGGACGGCGACACCTGGGTCGTCGACGGCCAGAAGGTATGGACGTCCAACGCCCACCTGGCCGACGTCGGCCTCTGCCTGACCCGTACCGACCCGGAGGCGGCCAAACACCGTGGCCTCACGATGTTCCTCGTGCCGCTGTCGACACCGGGTATCGACGTCCGTCCCCTGCGGCAGATGACGGGCGGCGCTTCGTTCACCGAGGTCTTCCTCGACGGTGTCGTCCTCCCCGACCGGCTCCGGGTCGGAGGCCCTGGCGACGGCTGGCGCGTCACCGTCGCCGCCCTCACCGCCGAACGGGGATCCGTCGGGCACCGCTCCCACGCCATGACCGCCCGGGCGCTGGCGCTGCTCCGGGCCCTGACCGCCCGGGAGGGGCTGGGTCGCGACCCGGTCGTCCGTCAGCGGCTGGCCGACATCGAGGTCCGGCTGCGGGTGGCCCGCTACCACCAGCTGCGCATGCTGGCCGTCCCGCCCGAACGGCTCGTGGGGCCCGAGGGCGCCTTCGACAAGCTGATGGTGTCGGCCAACCTGACCCGTCTCGGCGAGGTGGCCGCCGCCCTGCTCGGCCCCCGGCTCGTGGCCGACACCGGCGAGTGGGGAACCTACGCCTGGGCCGCCCACGTGCTCGGCGCCCCCGGCATGCGCCTGGGAGGCGGTACCGACGAAGTGCTCAAAACCATGCTCGCCGAACGCCTCCTCGGCCTCCCCCGCGAGCCCGCCTGACCCGAGCCACCCG
>JAUZEX010000269.1 GCA_030838815.1 Actinomycetota bacterium | reverse complement strand
TCACGCTGTGCACGTCACCGAAGTCGTACTCCGGCCTGGCGGTCGGGCCCCACACCTTCGCCGTGCGGGCCAGCGACGCCGCCGGCAACGTCGACCCCACACCGGCCGGCGCGTCGGTGACCATCGTGGACACCGCCCCGCCCGACACGGCCATCGACGCCGTGTCGATCCAGGGCCAGGGGGCCCGGTTCGACTTCTCGGCCACCGAGGCCGGCTCGAGCTTCGCCTGCCGCCTCGACGGCGCGGCCTTCGCCTCCTGCACCGCCCCGGCGTCCTATGCCAACCTGGGGCTGGGCGACCACACCTTCGCCGTGCAGGCGACCGACGCCGCCGGCAACACCGACCCGTCGCCGGCCCTCAGCCGCTTCACCATCGACCCCGGCTCGATCCGCGACGCCCTGCTGGCTCCGGCCACGGGCGCCTGGTTCGGCCTCTACGCCCACACCGACGTCTACACCCAGGCCGAGAGCAAGGCCGCCCTCACGAACCTGGAGACGGCCCTCGGCCGCACCGCCGACATCGACCACTGGTACGAGCCGTGGGGGGACACGTTCCCCACCTGGCGCCAGCCGTGGGACTTCGCCGGCGGACGGATCCCGATGATCTCGTGGGCCAAGCAGTCGTCGGACGTGATCCTGTCCGGCGCCGACGACGCCTATATCGCCGCCCGGGCCGACGGCGTGAAGGCCCTCGGCAAGGACGTGTTCCTGCGCTGGTTCTGGGAGATGGACGGCAGCCGCAACCTGGCCTACAGCCAGTCGCCCGAGGCGTACATCGCCGCCTGGCGGCACATCCACGACATCTTCACCGCCCGGGGCGCCACCAACGTCGCCTGGGTCTGGTGCCCGAACGCCTCCTCCTTCAAGACGGGGAGCGCCCAGCTGTATTACCCCGGTGACGACGTCGTCGACTGGATCTGCGCCGACGGCTACAACTTCTACCCCGACAGCTCCTACAAGGAGTTCGAGCCGATCTTCTCCGCCTTCTACAACTGGGCGTCACAGCGGCCGAAGCCCCTCATGATCGGCGAGTACGGCGACCAGCAGGCGGCCCCGGGGCAACGGGCGGCCTGGATCGACGCCGCCCACGCCGCCCTGGAGCAGAAGTTCCCCCGCATCCTGGCCGTCGTCTACTTCCACTCCAACAGCCTCCACGACTGGACGCTGCCGGCCGAGCCCGACGCCCTCGATGCCTTCCGGCGCATGGCCCTCGACCCGTATTTCAACCCGGCACCGATCTATCCCCGACCCTGACGCCGGAGTCCTGACGCCGGAGTCCTGACGCTGGGATTCGCAACTGCAACGAATTGCGACAGTGGTAGGATCGCGTGATGGCCAGGCCGGAGCGGAGCGACGCCGTCGAGGAGATCCTCGGCCGCTTCACCGCCGCCGGCGGCCGGCGCACGGCCAGCCGCCAGGCCATCGTGGAGGCCGTGGTGGAGGCCGGCGGGCACATGACGGCGGAGCAGATCGCCTCCACTGTCCAGGCCCGGTTCCCGTCGGTGAACCTGTCCACCGTCTATCGCACGCTCGAGGCCCTCGAGGAGCTGCGGGTCGTCGACCACGTGCACCTCGGCCACGGCCGGGCCGTGTACCACCTGACCGACGAGACCCACCAGCACCTGTTCTGCGAACAGTGCGAGCGGGTGGAGGAACTCCCCATCGCCAAGCTGCGCCCCCTGTTCGGCATGCTCGAGAAGGAGTACGCCTTCCAGCTCGACCGCCGCCACTTCGCCATCGTCGGCCGCTGCCGCAACTGCGTCGAAACCCAGCAGAAAGATCGGCGCCAGGCCGGGTCGTGACGGCTTGTCCCCGGTCGCCACGGAGCCACAGCCTGGCGCTCGGCCCTCTTCTTCCCCCGATTGTTGCGGTCAAACGACATATTCCAGAAAGCGGCAAACCGGACGGGTATCAGCCGCAACTGCAGCCCCAAGGAGGCATGATGCCTCTATGGCCGTGCGCATCCTGACCGTGGAGGACGACGAGCGGATCCAGGCGGCGATGCGGATGGCCCTCGAAGACGAGGGCTACACCGTGGTCGAGGCCGCCACCGGCGAGGAGGGTCTGGAGCTCTTCGCCCGCCGTCCGGCCGACGTCGTCCTCATCGACCTCATGCTGCCCGGCATCGACGGATTCGAGGTCTGCCGGTCGATCCGGCGCTCGAGCGACGTGCCGATCGTGATGGTCACCGCCCGGTCCGACACCCACGACGTCGTGGCCGGCCTCGAGGCCGGAGCCGACGACTACGTCACGAAGCCGTTCGTCCCCAAGGAGCTGGCCGCCCGCATCCGGGCGCTGCTCCGCCGGGCCCGCTCCGGCGACTCCGGCCCGTCCTCCATGATCTTCGGCGACCTCGAGATCCGCCCCGAGGCGGGCGAGGTGCTCGTGGCCGGCACCCTCATCCCTCTCACCAAGACCGAGTTCCGCCTCCTCTGCGAGCTGGCCGGCAGCCCGGGGAGGGTCTTCTCCCGGGAGCAGCTCCTGGAGCGGGTCTGGGGGTACGACTACTTCGGGGACGGGCGCCTCGTCGACGTCCACGTGCGCCGGCTGCGCACGAAGGTCGAGGTCGACCCGGCCCATCCCCGCTACGTGGTGACCTCCCGGGGCCTCGGCTACAAGCTCCAGACCTAGAAGGCGGTAGGCGGCCGTGAGGCTTCAGCGGCCAAAGTTCGGGCTGCGGACACGGGTCACGCTGGCCTTCGCCGGCGGGGCGCTGACGCTGTCCGCGGCCCTGTCCGGGGTCAGCTACGGGCTTGTCCGGAACTACCTCGTCGACCAGACGCAGACGGCCGCCCTGCGGGAGGCGTTCGTGAACGCCAGCCTCGCCCGCGACGGTCTGCGGACGTCGTCGGCGTCGATCCCCCGGATCCTGTCCTCCCTCCAGGACCCCGACGGCAGCCCGTCGCTGGTCTTCCACGACGACAACTGGTTCTCCTCGAAAGTGGGCATCGGGAAGGAGTCCCTGCCCGACGCCTTCCGCCTGGCGGTCAATGCCGGGCGCGCCTCCCGCCAGGCTTACCGTCAGGCCGGAAGCGCACACCTGGCCGTCGGCCTGCCTCTCACGGCGGTCAAGGCGTCCTACTTCGAGGTCTTCAGCCTCGACCAGCTCGACCGCACGCTGCGGTTCCTCGGCCTCGCGCTGCTCGGAGCCGGGCTGGCCACCACCGTGGCCGGGGCGGCGGTCGGCCGGTGGGCCAGCACCCGGCTCCTCCGCCCGGTGGCCGACGTGGCCCAGGCGGCGGCGGCGGTGGCCGGCGGGCGGCTCGACACCCGGCTCCCGGCCAGCGACGACGTGGACCTGGCCACCCTGACCACGTCGTTCAACTCCATGGCCGACGCCCTCCAGGGCCGGATCGAGCGCGACGCCCGCTTCGCCTCCGACGTCAGCCACGAGCTGCGCTCCCCGCTCACCACCCTGGCCACGACGGTCGGCGTGCTGGCCTCCCGTCGCGACGAGCTGCCCGAGCGTTCCCGGGCCGCCCTCGACCTGCTGTCGGCCGACGTGGAGCGCTTCCAGCGGCTGGTCGAGGACCTGCTGGAGATCTCCCGCTACGACGCCGGGGTGGCCGACCTCCACCTCGAGGACGTCCGCCTGACCGAGCTGGTCACGCGGGCCGTAGCCTCCGTCGGGGGCCCACCGGTGGAGTTCGGGCCCGGGGCGGCCAACGACGGTCTGGCCATCCAGGCCGACAAGCGGAGGATGGAGCGGGTGATCGCCAATCTGGTGGAGAACGCCGCCCGCTACGGCGGCGGGGCGACCCGGGTGATCGTCGACGCCGGCCACTACGTGGCCCGGGTGGCGGTCGACGACGAGGGCCCGGGGGTCGTCCCCGAGGAGCGGGAGGCGATCTTCGAGCGGTTCTTCCGGGGCTCGGCGGCGGGACAGCGCCGGGGCGGCGGGCAGGGGTCGGGCCTCGGCCTGTCGCTCGTGTCGGAGCACGTCCGTCTCCACGGCGGACGGGTCTGGGTGGAGGACAACCCGGCCGGGGCCGGCGCCCGGTTCATCGTCGAGATCCCCCTGGGGCGCCCGGCATGAGGTTCCGGCGTTCCCTCGGGCTCGTGGTGGTGGCGGCGGGTCTCCTCCTGGCCGCCGCGGCCTGCTCGGCCCCCATGGACTCCGGGCCGAGGACGCTGCGGGCGGCCGCCATCCCGGCCGACCTGCGGGGGGAGACCACCACGACGTCGACCACGGTGCTCTCCACCGGCGACTCGGAAGAGGTGACGGTCTACTTCATCCGGCTCGACCCCTCCACCGGGCAGGACCGGCTCGTCCCGGTGAAGCGCCGGGTCAGCCCGCCGGCGTCGGTGGAGAAGGCGGTCCAGAAGCTCTTCGCCGGGCCGACGACGCAGGAGAGGCTCAACGGCCTGGGCACCGCCATCAGCCCCGACACCACCGTGCTCAGCGCAACGATCGAAGCCCCCCACATCGCCACCGTCAACGTTTCGAAGAACTTCGCCTTCGGACCCCCGACGGAGCAGATCAACGCCTTCGCCCAGGTGGTGTTCACCGCCGCCGACGTGGCCGGCGTGACCGGGGTCCTCTTCGCCGTGAACCGCCACCCCCTGGAGGTCCCCTCGGGCGACGGGAGCGCCACGTCCGCCCCCCTCGGGCGGGGCTCCTACCCCCAGGTGACGCCTCGCTGAACGACGCCACGTTCCGCGGTGGTAAGGGTGGGCAAATCGCGCCGTACGCTGTCGTAAGGTGCCAAAAGGACAGATCGGGACTAATATTCCCTCCGGCCTCTGGTAGGTCTGTCCAGCACCGAAACGTCATCCAACCGCAACTCGGGCGCGCCGGAAACGTCGCTTCCAACAGCGATTATGGTCTGCGGAAGGCGGCGATGAGGCGGGCGCAACCAGGGCCTCGGGCCGACCGGGCACGGACCTACGTGCTACTCGCACCACACGTCGTCGCTGCTGTCAGACGCCTCGGCCCCACCCTGGTGGGTTCAGTACCAAACTCGAAAGAGAGAGGCCCTGTGGTGCTCCACGAGAACGACATCGCCCCCGCGACCCGTGACCGTCCCCCGACGGTCGAAGACGTTCACGTCAACGGGATGTCGGTGCGCGTCCTGGAGTCGTGCCACAGCCTGTGGATCTTCGAGCCGGGCCGGGGCCGCTTCCGCCGGGTCCCCCGGGGTACCCGCCTCGACATGCCGTCGCCCGAGAACGAGTGGACGCGGTACTACCGCCTCGAGCTCGACGCCTCGTCCGGCGCCTTTTCGGTCGGCCTGAACCCCGACGACACCCGTGTCCTGCGCTCCTGGCTCCACGCCGACCCCTGCCGGCACTGCTCCGGCGACCAGACCGGCGAGCTCTCCCTGGAGGCCCTCCGCCGCGCCCTGCCCGGCGGCGCGGCCTAGCTTGCCGCCACCATCCTGGCCCGCCCCCGTACCCTGGGGGCGTCATGCGAACGTTGCGCCGCCCCGATGTCCCCGACCTGATCGAGCCTGAGGCCGTCGTGCCCCGCCGGCGCCGCTGGGGCTGGTGGCTCCTGGCCGTGGCGATCCTGGTCGGGGCGGTGGCGGCGGCGGCGGTGACCACCGACGACCGCCTGAGCAAGGTGCCGGGCACGATGCGCCTCACGGGGGCGGCCAAGACGTTCTCCCTCGACGACGTCCGCCCCGGCCGGCCGGCGGTCGCCCTCGAGGCCCTCCGGGGCAAGCCCGTCGTCCTCAACTTCTTCGGCTCGTGGTGCCCGCCCTGCGTCCGGGAGATGCCGGCCCTGGAGGCGATGTCGCAGCGGTACCGGGGGCGGGTGCAGTTCGTCGGCGTGACGTTCAACGACACCCGGGACGCCGCCCGGAGCCTCCTGGACCGGGCGGGCGTCACCTACCCGGCGGCGTTCGACGCCAAGAGCGACCTGGCCTACGACTACGGGATCCGGGGGATGCCGACGACCGTCTTCATCGACGCCGACGGGAACGTGGTCGCGGGCAAGAAGGGTGAGTTCTCCGAGGTCCAGCTGCGGACGACGATCGACCGGCTGTTCGGTTCCGACGCCCCGTCCTCGTAGCGAGCTCGGCCTTCATCGCCTACGGCTTCATGACCGGCAGCTTCTGGAGCAGGGTCTCCAGCTCGCCGCGGGTCACCACGTTGTCGAAGCGGGCCGAGACCTTGCCGTCGGCGCCGATCACGAAGACCCAGGGCTCGT
>JAUZEX010000237.1 GCA_030838815.1 Actinomycetota bacterium | reverse complement strand
ACGTCGCCCTCGGCCATCTCCACCGCACGCAGCAGCTGCCCGGCGCCGCTCCGATCTGGTACTCGGGTTCGCCCATCCAGGTCGACTTCGGGGAAGGCGGCGACGACAAGCACGCCCTGGTGGTGGAGGCCACGGCCGGCGCCCCGGCTGTGGTGCGACCCGTCCGCCTCGACCACGTGCGGCGCCTGAAGACGCTGGAGGGCACCCTGGCCGAGCTGCGGGGCCAGGCCGGCGGCGTCGGCGACGCCCTGCTGCGGGTCGTGGTCGCCGAGCCGGCCCGCGCCGGCCTGGCCGACGACGTCCGGGAGCTGCTGCCCAATGCCGTCGACGTCCGGATCGCGGCCCCGGCCGTCGCCGGCGACGCCGTCCCGAGCCGGACGGGGCTCTCGCCCCACGAGCTGTTCGCCGCTTACCTGAGCGCGGAAGGGGTCGACGACGACCGGGTGACGCGGCTCTTCGCCCGCCTGCTCGACGAGTCTTGGGAGTCTCACCTGCCTCCCCCGGGGCCATCCACCGGCGGCGCATGAGGCTGATCCGCCTGGAGCTGTCCGGATTCGGGGCCTTCCGGTCGCCGACCGAGCTCATCTTCGACGACGTCGAGTTCTTTGCCCTCGTCGGCCCGACCGGCTCGGGGAAGTCGACCATCCTCGACGCAGTCTGCTTCGCCCTCTACGGCAGCGTGCCCCGCTACGAGTCCGAGAACCTGATCCGCTACGTCGTCAGCCTCGGGGCGTCGGAGGCCAAGGTCCGGCTCGACTTCGAACTGGCCGGCGACCGCTACATCGCCACCCGCGTGGCCCGCCGGAGCGCCAAGGGGGTCGTGGCCACCAAGGAGGCCCGCCTCGAGCGGGTGACGGGCGGCGACGCCACCGAGGTCGTGGCCGGCGTGGAACGGGAGATGTCGGCCGCCGTCGTCCGCCTCCTCGGGCTGCGCTTCGACGACTTCACCCGCTGTGTCGCCCTCCCCCAGGGAGACTTCGCCCGCTTTCTCCGGGCCAAGGGCGACGAACGGCGCGACCTGCTGCTCCGCCTCCTGAACCTCGGCGTGTACACCGAAGTGGGGGTCACGGCCCGCCGCCGGGCCGCCGAGGCCCGCAGTCAGATCGGCCTGCTCGACGGGCAGCTGGCCCAGTTCGCCGCCGCCACACCGCAGGCGCTCGAGACGGCCCGCACCCGACGAGGCGACGTCGACGCCCTGCACCTGGCGGTGGAGGAGGCCCAGCCCGTCCTCGCCGGTCTGGCCGAGAAGGAGAAGGCGGCCCGGGACCGGGCGGCGGACGCCCGGGCGGCGGTCGGTCGGCTGGCCGCCATCGCCGTGCCCGACCCGGTGCGGGAGTTCGCCGGCCGTCACCGGCAGGCGCAGACGACACTCACCGACGAGGAGGCGGTCCTGGCCGAACTGGCCGTCCGCCGGGACGCCGCCGAGCAGGAACGTGCGCCGCTCCCCGAGATGGCCGCCCTCCGGGCGGTGCACGCCGCCCACGAGGCCCTGGCCCTGTGCGCGGCGACCATGGCCGAAACCGAGACCCGCCTCCGGGAGGCCACCACCGGCGAAGCCCGCACCCAGGCCGAGCTCGACGCCGCCGAAGCGGCCGTCCGGACGGCGCAGGCCGAGCGGGACGGGCTCCATCGCCGGCACCAGGCGCTGGCCCTGGCCGAGGGGTTGGTCGTGGGCGAGCCGTGCCCGGTGTGCGACCAGGTCGTGGCGCAACTCCCCGCCCGGGAGCCGGTGACCGCCCTGGCCGCGGCCGAACGGGCGGTCACCGACGCCGAGACGGTCCGCCGACAGAGCCAGCGGGACCACAACGAGGCGGCCAAAGTCCTGGCCGCCACGGTCGAGAAGCTCGACGGCCTCAGCAACCGGCACAAGGACCTGACGGCCCAGGTGGAGGCCCACCCGGATCCGACCCTCCTCGGCGCTCTGATCGCCCGGGTCGGCGGGGCCGAAGCGGAGGTGCGGACCCTGCAGGAGCAGGAGAACCAGGGCCGGAGCCGGGTGGCGAAGGCCCGGGCGGCGCTGCTGGGTCTCGAGGAGGAAGCGCGGGTCGCCCGCAACCGGTTCAGCGCCCAGCGGGACACCGTGGCCGCCCTCGAGCCGCCCGCCGCCGCCCTCGTCGACGTCCTCACCGACTGGGAGGCGCTGGCCGACTGGGCGCAGCGGTCGATCCCGGCCCGGTCGGGGGCGGCCACCGCCGCCGAGGCCGAGGCCGACGGCCACGCCGCCGGCCGGGCCGGCACCATGGCGGCCCTCGCGACGGGGCTGGAGCGGGTCGGGATCCCGGTGGCGGCCCGTGCCGATCCCGTCGGGCTCCTGTCGGCCGTCGTCAAGGCGGCGGCGGAGGCGGCCCAGGCGCTGTCCCGCATCGAGGCCGACATCGCCCGGGCCGGCGAGCTCCGCGACACCCGGCGCGGCCTGGAGGAGGACGCCGGCGTCGCCGAGCTTCTCGGCAAGCTCCTCAAGGCCGACCGGTTCCCGGAGTGGCTCGTGGCCGAGGCCCTCGCCCTCCTCGCCGTCGACGCCTCCGAGATCCTCCGCCAGCTCACCGGGGGCCAGTTCTCCCTCGCCGTCGGCGACAAGGAGTTCGTCGTCATCGACCACGCCAACGCCGACGAGCGGCGACCGGCGCGAACCCTGTCCGGCGGCGAGACGTTCCAGGCGTCGCTGGCCCTGGCTCTGGCCCTGTCGCAGCAGATCCGCAACCTGGCCGCCGAGGGGGCACCCCGCCTCGACGCCATCTTCCTCGACGAGGGGTTCGGCAGCCTCGACCCCGACACCCTCGACGTGGTGGCGGCCACGATCGAGAACCTCGGCCAGAGCGGGCTCATGGTCGGCGTCGTGACCCATGTCCCGGAGCTGGCGTCGCGCGTCCCGGTCCGCTTCGAAGTGAGCAAGGGACGGGGCACCTCCGTGGTGGAGAAGCGGTTCGCGTGAGGTTCACGGTCGATCCCTGGGACCCGTCCTACGGGACGTCCAACGAACTTGACCCGGGCGACGCCTCCCGGGCGGAGGTCGACGTCGAGATCGAGGTGCCGGCGGCGCAGTGGGCACCCCGATCGCCGGGGCGCGGCGGGCCCCCGGAACGCCTCGTCTTCGTCGACGGTGTCCGGCGGGTCGAGGCCCACGTCTGGATCGACGCCGACGACGGGGGCGCCCACCATGGCATCTGCGCCTCCTACGCCGCCGGCGCCGTCCGCTGCGACGGCGCGGCCGTGTGCGGTCCCTTCATCGTCCGCCGCGGGCTGTTCAGTGCCCACGAAGGCGTTGAGACGATCCCCACCACGGCAGGCGACTTCTCGGCCCGGCGGGCGGCCTCGGCGTCGCCGGAGGGCCTCGCCCTCGCCCTCCAGGAACGGATGGGCGAGGCGGAGATCGAAGCGGCCGCGCTCGCCGTCGGTGCGGGCGACGTCGATCTCGTCGTCGTCGACGGCCCCCTGCGCGGTCGCCAGCACCTGAGCGGCGCCGTCGGCTACGTGAAGACCCATCACGTGACCTACCTGCCGCCGGAGCTGAACGCCGTCATCGCCCGGCTCGGTCCCGGCGAACGCACCCCGCTGTTCCGGCTCGGCACCGACTGGAGCCGCCTCTCGTGGTACTTCCGCCTCGCCGTGGCGAGCGGATCCCCGTGGGCGGGCATGGTCCGGGCCGAGTGCTCGGCGACCATCCCGGTCGCCGGGGCGTCGGCGCTGGCCGACGTCGTCACCGCCGCCCTGCCGCCCTTCGCCTCCGCTCCCCACAAGGACAGCCGCGCCCCGCAGAACCTCTACCCCATCGCCGGTCTCGAACGGGAGCTGCGCCACCGCCTCGGCGACCCCCAGCTGCTGTACCGGGCGCTGCGGGTGGCCGCTACTTCACCGGAATCGTGGCGCTGACCGTCGTTTCGTCGATGTCGGACAGCAGCGCCTTCACTTCGAGCTTCCACTGGCCCCGCAAGGGGATGTTGAAGTTGTAGGCCGAGAAGTGGCCGGGCCCGGCGCGGGTGACAGGCACCGTGAGCGGGCCGACGTCCTGGCTCGGCAGGCTGAGGGTGACGGTCAGATCCTGCACCTCCTGCTGCGAGCCCTGGGGCGACAGCGTGTAGAAGTGCAGCGCAGCCGGTCCGGCCTTGGCCGGATCGACCGTCACGTCCACCCACACCGTGTCGCTGCGCATCTCCGTGCTGTAGGGCTGGGCCAGGGCGGAACGGGCGGGCTGGGCGTTGACCAGCAGGGCCGTGACGGCCAGGACCACCACGGCCAGCACCGTCTCGGCGCCGACCGTCTTGCGCAGCTGTGTCACGGTCTCGCCGTCGGGATCGGCAGTATCCGTTCCCGGACCGAACGACAACCGGGCGGCCGGAACCCGGTAGCGGGCCTGGACGAAACGCCGCGACAGGGCGCCGAGGGCCACCAGCACCGCGAAGAGCACCACTTTGACGATGAGGAGCCGGCCGTAGGTCGTGTCGGTCAGGGCCGCCTTGCTCCGCACCTCCCGCCAGCCCTGGAACGTGCCGGTGGCCAGGATGGCGATCACCGCCCCGAAGGCGATGCGGGAGAAACGGGGAACGACGGCCGCCAGCTCGTCGGGCCGGCGCCGGGGCAGCACCGCCGCCGCCAGCATGGCGAGGCCGCCGAGCCACAGGCTGACCGACACGAGGTGGACCACGTCGGAGGCAACCGCCAGCGGCACGAGGTCCTGCGTCGAGGCGTGCCCGGCCAGCCCCGGCGTGAGGAGGAGGCCGACCCCGAGGACGCCGCCCGCGGCGCGGATCGCCGGGGGTAGCGCCGCTCCGTCGGCCACCGGGCGCCGGCCGAGCGCCACCAACACGAGGGCCATCAGCGCCAGCAGCACGAGCCGGGCGCCCCACACCTTGCCGAACCGTTCGTCGAGCACACCCGACAGCACGGTCGACGACGCCACCTTCGACAGCGGCAGTCCGGCGGCGTACACCCCCTGCACCGGGATACCGACGGCGGTGGTGACGACGGCCGCCCCCCACGCCGCCCACAACAGGCGCCGGGCCCGGGGCAGCGCCGCCCCGCCCGGCCACACGAGGGCCAGGAAGGCGAAGCCGCCGACGAGGAGCACGAGGGCCGAGAAGGCGGCGAAGCGGATGACGGCATAGACGGCGCCCACCGTCGTGCTGCCTCCGCCCGACGACAGGAGCTTCTCGACCAGGGCGGCGTCGCCGGCCCCACCCTTTCCCGATCCGACCACGAAGGTGAAGGCGCCGTGGACCGGGTGGGCGTCGGCCGACGTCACCCGCCACGTCACGATGTAGGTGCCCTTTTCGAGCTTGGGCAGCTTCACCGCCACGGCGTTGCCCTGCCCGTCGGCGTGGCCGGCGGCGCCGGTCTCGACCTGCTTCCCCGACGGCGAGGCGAAGACGCGGACCGACCCGAGGGGGATCTCGACCGACTCCCCGAAGCGGAGCACCACCCGGGACGGCGACGTCGCCAGCGCCGTTCCTCCCACCGGTTCCGTCGAGGTGAGCTGGGCGTGGGCGAAGGCCGGGGCCGCGGCCAGGAACACCGCCCCGAGGGCGAGGACGGCGGCGACGAGCAGTCGGGGGAAGGATCTACGGGAGGTCACGCCGCGAAGGTGGTCGTCCTGTGTCAGCCAAAAGTTCCAACGACCAGGAGACCATAGGCGCGCGATGGACCCGGGCCGCCGCGCGCCGCCCGTCCACCAGCGGAGACTTCCGGTCCTGGCCCGAGGGGAGGCGGATCAGGGCCGGCAGTCAAGGGAAGGGGCTACGCCAGTGTTTTGTCGGACGGGCGGAGCGGACGGCCCGGTTTCATTTCATCGCACCGTGTTAGTCCTGTGATTAGCTTCCAAAGTTCCCCCCGGCGGAAAGTTCACCGAACATGCCCGGCCCCGACGAGCTCACCGAGCTCCTTCTCGCCGCCCAGGACGGCGACCGCCTCGCCCTCTCGGCCTGGATCAGGCGCAGCCAGGGGGAGGTGTGGCGTCTCTGCGCGCAGCTCGTCAGCCGGGAACAGGCCGACGACGTCGCCCAGGAGGTCTTCCTCCGGGCCTACCGGGCGCTGCCCGCCTTCCGGGGCGACTCCAGCGCCCGCACCTGGCTCCTGTCGATCGCCCGCCGCACCTGCGCCGACGCCGTGCGCGACCTCCGCCGCCGGCGGCGGCTGGCGGCCAAGTTCGAGCGTCCGACCTACGAGCCGGATCCGGCGCGGCTGGTGTCGGTCGAGGCGCTGCTGGCCGGCCTCGACCCGGAGCGCCGGCTGGCCTTCGTCCTGACGCAGGTGCTGGGCCTCTCCTACCAGGAGGCGGCCGAGATCTGCGAGTGTCCGGTGGGCACGATCCGCTCCCGGGTCGCCCGGGCCCGGGCCGATCTCGTCGAACGCCTCGGGGAAGCGACGGTCTAGACGGAGTCCGAGGCGGCCGGCACCGCCAGCTCGGCCACGATCGGCAGGTGGTCGCTCGTTCCCACGATCGGCGTCGACGCCGCCACGATCTCCAGGCCCGACACGGCCACGAAGTCGATCCGGGTCCGGGGGGCGGAGGCGGGGAACGTCGCCTCCGTCGGCGCCACGGTGTACCCGGCGGCGGTGACGGCCGGGACGACCAGGTCCGGCCCGATGTTCAGATCGCCCATCAGCAGCCGCGGCCCGTCCCGCTCGGCCAGCGCATCGAGGAGGACGGCGAGCTGGGCCGCCCCCTCGCCCTTCCGGAACGAGAGGTGGGTGGCGCCGACCGACAGCTCCAGCCCATCGAGGTCCACCCGGGCCACGATCGCCACCCGGGGCTCGCCCTCGCTCGGCCGGGGCAGCTTCACCACCTCCACGTCGGTGATCGGGCCCCGGGCCAGCAGGACGTTCCCGTACGAGCGCCACTTCTTCCGGGCCGCCTCGCCGAACACCGCCTGCAGGCCCGTGGCCCGGGCGATGACGCGCATCTCATCCCGGAAGTGGGTCCGGCGGGCGAACCGGTCGACCTCCTGGATGGCCAGGACGTCGGCCGACAGCCCGGCACAGGCCGACGCCAGCCGGCGCAGGTCGACCCGACCGGCGCCGTTCTGGCCGTGCTTCACGTTGAACGTGGCGACGCGCACCGGTGGCCGGCCCTACTCGTCCGACCCGGGCCGGTCCTGTCGCCGGCGCTTCGTCTCGGAGCGATGCCGCTTGTCCTCCAGCCGCCGTTGCTTGGCCGCCCTGGTCGGCTTCGTCGCCCGGCGGGGCTTCTCCACCCGCAGGGCGTCGGCCAACCGGGAGCGCAACCGCTCCAGCGCCAGCTCCCGGTTCCGGAGCTGCGACCGCTCGTCGGATGCCACCACCCGGACGTCGGGCCCGAGCCGCTCCAGCAGCCGGGCCCGCTGCCGGGGCCCGAGCGACGGCGAGCCGGCGATGTCGAAGCGGACCTCGGCCCGAGTGTTGGCCGTGTTCACGTGCTGCCCGCCGGGCCCGCCGCTGGCGGAGAAGCGCCAGTCGAGCTCGTCCATCCGCAGCACGCACGTCGGCGTCACCCGGAAGACGGCCGGGCCGTCGGGGTTCGGGTCCATCGGACGGACGCTACCCGGGCTCGTCGGACCGGAGCTCCCCCATCAGCCCGTCAACCACGTCGACCAGCGACGCGCCGGCCTCGACCCAGGCCCGCTGGCGGCGATAGCTCGGCCCGTGGTCGAGGATCCGCCGGGCATGGTCGAGCTCCTTCTCGCAGTCGAGCCGCCGGGCCACCGGCGTCAGCTCCTCGACGAGGTCGGCGATGATCCCGCCGAGCGGCGCCAGCGTCCCCTGCTCGTCGACGATGATCTCGGCCTCGACGCCGTGGCGGGCCGCCCGCCACTTGTTCTGGCTGACGATCCAGGCCTTGGGGCAGGGCAGCGTGTAGCCCCGGTCGATGAGGGTGTCCATCCACTCCACCAGGCACTGGGCCAGGGCGGCGATGCAGGTGATCTCCGACATCGTCGGCATGCCGTCGCAGATGCGCAGCTCGACCGTCCCGAAGTTGGGGTGGGGCCGGATGTCCCACCAGATCTCCCGGATGGAGCTGATGGCCCGGGCCGAGATCAGCGTGCTCATGAGCTCTTCGAACTCGGCCCATCCGTCGAGGAGCTGGGGCACCCCGGCCGTCGGGAGACCCTCGAAGACCTTGGACCGTGACGACGCCAGCCCGGTGTCGCGCCCCTCGAACCAGGGGCTGGAGGCCGACAACGCCAGGAAGTGGGGGATGTAGCCGGTGAGGGCGTTGGCGATGGCGATCGCCTTCTCCGCCGAACGGACACCGACGTGGGTGTGGATCCCGAAGATGGCCAGGCGCCGGGCCGGCCACTGCATCTCCTCCATCAGGCGGTGGTAGCGCTCGTCGGGGGAGATGTCCTGGGCCGCCCAGTCGGAGAACGGGTGGGTGCCGGCGCAGAGCAGGCCGAGTCCGAGTTCGGCGGCGGCGGCCGTCACGTCGCCGAGCGTCGCCTCCAGGTCGGCCCGGGCCTCGGCCGCGGTGGCGCAGATGCCGGTGACGAGCTCGATGTTCGACTCCATGAGCTCGTTCTTGGCCTTGGGATGGGGCCGGCCGCGTTCCTGCGCCAGCCGGGCCAGGATCCGGCTCGCTCCGCTGCTCAGCTCCCGGGAGGCGCGGTCGACGAGCTGCAGCTCGACCTCGACCCCGAGGCTCGCACCCTCCGACGCATTGAAGATGATGTCCACGAAACGGGCTTACCAGCCCTGGGCGATTTTGAAAACACGTCCGGGTTCATCCTGCCGAAACATCGAAGTTACAGGGGGGAAACAAGCTGTCGTAAATCTGACCCGCGGTTTGGCGCCTACGAGAGGGAGGGACAGGATGGAGGGAAATACCGCCTGGGTGCTGGCGTCGGCGGCGCTGGTGCTGTTCATGACCCCGGGGCTGGCCTTCTTCTATGGCGGCATGGTTCGGTCGAAGAACGTACTCGGCATGCTCATGCAGAACTTCTTCTGCATGGGACTGGTCAGCGTGGCATGGACGCTCGTCGTCTTCAGCCTCGCGTTCGGAGGTGAAGGCAGATACATCGGCGACTTCGCTTTCGTGGGGCTCAAGACCCTGGGCAACATCAAGACGGTCATCCCGTCGTACAAGGGTGACTTCGCCCTGGCCATCCCGGCGATCGCCTTCTGTGCCTTCCAGCTCATGTTCGCCATCATCACCCCGGCCTTGATCACGGGCGCCATCGCCGACCGGATGAAATTCCGGGCCTGGGTCGTATTCCTCGGCGCCTGGCTCGTGCTCGTCTACGCCCCGGTGGCCCACTGGGTCTTCGCCCCCGCCGGCTGGCTCTTCCGCATGGGGGCGCTCGACTTCGCCGGCGGGACCGTCGTCCACATCAACGCCGGCATCGCCGCCCTGGCCGTCATCCTGGTGCTCGGGAAGCGCCGGGGCTGGCCCAACGAGACGATGCCGCCCCACTCGTTGCCCTTCACCCTGCTCGGCACCGGCATCCTGTGGTTCGGGTGGTTCGGGTTCAACGCCGGCTCGGCGCTGGCCGCCAACGGCCTGGCCGCCCAGGCCTTCCTCAACACCAACAACGCGGCGGCGGCGGCCATGCTCGGCTGGCTGGTGGTCGAACGGGTCAAGGGCGGCCACGCCACCACCCTCGGGGCGGCGTC
>JAUZEX010000212.1 GCA_030838815.1 Actinomycetota bacterium | reverse complement strand
CGACATGCCGACGTCGTCGTTGGTTTCGAGCGTCATCTCCTGCTGCCCCACGGCTCAGCTGCCCCCCTCGCTCTGGGGGGCTTCGCCTGCCGCCCCCGACGCAATCAGCGGCTCCCCGGTCCGTTGCACCTGCTCCTCGCCGGCGGCCTGCAACTGGGCGGCCAGACCGGCCGTGCCCAGGGTGTCCTCGAGGCGGGCGAAGAGCCCCTCGGCGACCGGCCGGGTGCGCTCGAGCCACTCGGCCCGCCACCGCTCCAGCACGGGGCGGTTCCCGTCCGCCGCCGCGGTGGTGTAGCGGCACCACTCCCCCGTCCAGGCGGTGTTGCGCTGCCAGTCGGCGGTGGCCGTCCCGGCGATCACCGGCAGGACGCCGTCGCCGTGGCGGGAGGCGGCGAGGCCGAAGAGGAGCCGGCGCAGCGGGTCGCCGAGCACCGGCTCGACGGCCAGGTTGACGGCCACGGCCGCCTCGCCCCAGTCGGAGATGCACATGACCTGTTCCACCAGGCGGCGCACGTCCTGCCAGCCCGGGTCCTCCAGCCACAGGGCCCGGCCCCGGGTCCCGTCGAAGCCGGGGACCGCTCCCTCGAGGTCGAGCCCCAGGATGGAGATGGCCTGGGCGTGGCGCAGCTTGTCAGAGGCGTTGAACACCAGGCACTGGGTGACGGTGTCCGACAGCGCTTCCCGGGCGGCGCAGTTCAGGGTGCGGAACAGGCCGTAGTCCACATGGGCGAAGGGGATGTAGGTGTCCCGCACGCCGTGTTCCATCCAGGCCGGGTCGACCGACGCCAGCATCCCGGTGGAGATGGCCAGGTTGGTGGCCCGGTCGATGGCCCGTTCCGCTTCGGCCTGCAGCTCGTAGTACGGCCGCTGCCACATCTGGTTCGGGTCCCGGAAGGCGAACCAGTCCGGTGCCGTCAGCTCGGTGCTGGCCAGGTCGAAGACCGGCCGGCCGTCGTTGCGGAGCATGAGGTCGCCGGCCGTCTGGATCCCGCCCGCCTCCGGCTGGGGTTGCGTGTAGCAGGTGACGGCCTCGTACTCCGTGAGCCGGCGCCCCTTGGGGGTGATGTAGTCGAAGTCCCGCTTGCCGGCGATGCCCTCCGGCAGCAGGGCGATGGCTTCTTCCATCCCGCCAGCCTCCGTCAGTTGTCCGAGTAGGAGTAGGCGCCCTTGTCGGCCAGCGGGTACTTGAGGACCCAGCCGACGGCGCGGATGTCGTCGATGGTCCACATCCGCTCGGTGTTGAAGTGGGGCTGGCCGATCAGGGTCTTGCCGTCCTCCCGCAGCAGGCCGAGATACTCGATCACGTCGGCCAGCGCCCAGTTGTGGAACTTCTCGCCGAAGTTGACGTGGCTCATGTACTGCAGCGGGTCGCGGTGGAAGATCTCCCGGCAGATCGTGGAGCAGAAGGCGTGGTTGCGTTCCCCGTAGTGCTCGATATACACCTCGGCCGCGTCGACACGCGGGAACACGCAGGGCACGAGGCAGACCCGGCACAGGGGCGGCACCTCGGGGAAGGCCTCCAGCGCGAGGCTACGGTTGGCGGGGTCGGACTTGTAGACGGCGTCCTCCCAGAACGGACCGAAGTAGCGATACCAGCCCGGGTAGTGGTGCTCGAAGTACTCGAAGCTGCTCTCCGGCAGAGGAGCCTGACGCCAGAAGTTGAGCGGCCACAAGGCGTAGAGGAACAGCGCGCCGGTATGGCCCATCCACATGATGTCCTTGCGGGCCCGGTGGAGAGAGTCGGGGACGTGCAACCCGTGCTTCTCCAGCTTGCCGAGGTAGCTGCCGCCGAAGTCGTGGTAGACCCACTCGTCCCAGAACTCGTGGTATGGCCGGGTCTCGATGCTGCGGTCGCGCTGGTAGTCGAACAGCACGGCCAGCAGCAGGTCGGTGACCCGGTGGATCCGCCAGAACATCTCGTCGAGGTCCTGCTGGAGGATCGGGATGTTCCGGTCGTCCTGGAGCACGGCGGCCAGGGTGGCGTAGCCGTTGGCCATGTGCCGCCCCTCGTCGGACTGGATCGACAGGAACAGGCTGGGGAGGACGGCGTCGCCGCTCTTGGCCGCCACCTCGGTCATGGCCACGAACAGGGGGTTCGTGTAGCAGGTCTCGGACACGACCTGGAGGCTGAGGCAGCCCTGGATGGGGTCGTCCTTGGCGATGAACGTCGAGACGGCCGACCGGAAGGCCATGAGGATGGGGTTCCACTCCCGGACCTTGCCCCCCACGGCGAACCCGGCCGGGTCGTGGTAGTGCTTGGCGTAGTAGCGGGCCAGCCAGGCTTCGGACTGGACGTGGCGCACCTCGTCGAGCTCCTGGGCCAGGTAGCCCTGCCGCAGCTCGGGGTTCTCGACCGCCTCGCCGAGGATGATCATCAGCTGCATGGCGTAGTACTCGGCGTCGCGCACGGCCGGCAGCATCGCCTTGAGGATCTCGCAGAACGACGGGTCCGCCCTGTTGGTGGCGTCGGTGCGGGCCAGGACGTCGAGCATGCTGCCGTAGGCCCGGTCGTCCTTCTCGTTCTCCATGGCGAAGAAGTCCCGCAGGAGCTGGCGGAACGGGTCCTTCGTCTTCTTGGGGATGTGGTAGCGCGTCTGGTACGGCGGCGTGCGGTCGACGTGGGACGGTTCCCAGTCCAGCGTCTTCACCCGCTCATGAGCTTGAATCAGTGACCGAGCCATCGATAGCGCCCCCCTCAGGATTAATTTTGTCTACTCAACAGTAGAACTAGCGAGATTGGTCGTCAACCGAATCGCCCGCCAGACGCGTTCTGGCGACAGCGGTGTGTCGAGGTGCCGGATCCCGAACTCCGAGAGCCCGTCGAGCACGGCGTTCACGACCGCGGGCGTGGCGCCGATCGTGCCCGACTCGCCGATCCCTTTCGCCCCCAGCGGGTTGCGGTCGGTGGCCGTCTCCTGGAACATCCCTTCGAACGACGGCACTTCGCAGGCGGACGGGACGAGATAGTCGGCCAGCGTCGATGTGAGGAGCGTCCCCTCCTCGTCGTGGCGGACCTCCTCCCACAGGGCCTGGGCGATGCCCTGGACCAGACCGCCGTGGACCTGCCCCTCGGCGATGAGCGGATTCATGATCCGTCCGGCGTCGTCGCACGTGACCATGCGGACCAGCCGGACGCCGCCGGTCTCGACGTCGATGGTCACCACCGCCAGGTAGGCCCCGGACGGGAACGTGGCCCGGGTGTCGTCGACCACGGCCTCGCCGCACAGCCGCTCGACGCCCGTGTCGGCCGCCAGCCGGGCCACGTCCTTCCAGCCCACCGTCATGGCCGGGGTCCCCCGGACGTGGAAGGCACCCCGGTCAGGGTCGAGGACCACGTCGCCCTCGGCCGCCTCGAGCAGCTTGGCGGCGTACGGTGTGGCCGCCTCGACCAGCGTCGCCGCCGCCCGTTGCAGCGCCACTCCGGCGCTCTGCAGCGACTTCGACCCGAACGTGCCCCCGCCGACGGGCACCTCGTCGGTGTCGCCGGCCACGAAGTCCATGTCACCGAGCGGGATCCCGGTCCGCTCGGCGACGATCTGGGCCCAGACCGTGGCGTGGCCCTGGCCGTGGGGCGAGGACCCGGTGCGGATCACGGCCCGCCCCGCCGGCGTGACCTCGACGCCGCCGAAGTCCGGCGGGGCGAACCGGCCGGCGATGTCGACGAAGGTGGCCAGCCCGATACCGAGGCGCATCCGCCCCGCCGCCTCCCGGAGGCGGGCCTGCTCGGCTCGCAGCGCGGTGTAGTCGACCGCGGCGAGCACGGCGTCGAGGGCCCCGGCCACGTCGCCCGAGTCGTAGACCGAGCCGGTGCAAGCGGTGTAGGGATAGGCGTCGGGCGGGATGAGGTTGCGGCGGCGGATCTCGACCGGGTCGAGGTCGAGGTCGGCGGCGAGGAGGTCGAGGAGACGCTCGAGCGCCATCGTCGCTTCGGGGCGGCCCGCGCCCCGGTAGGCGCCGACCGGAGTGGTGTTGGTCACCACGGACCGCCCCCGCAGGCGGGCCTGGGGAATGGTGTAGGGGCCGGTGGCGACGTGCCAGGCGACGTCGGGCATGAACGTGCCGAGCCCGGGATAGGCGCCGGTGTCCTGGACGACGTCGTACTCCACGGCCTGCACGCGCCCGTCCCGGGTGGCGCCCATGGTGATCGTGGCCGTCTGGCCCCGCCCCGTCGCCATGACCTGCATGCTCTCCGTGCGCGTCTCCACCCATTTGAGCGGACGGCGCAGCGCCCGGCTCAAGCCGGGGAGGAGCAGCTCCTCGGGATAGGGGAACCCCTTGGCCCCGAAGGCGCCACCGACGGCGACACTGCGCATGCGGACCTGGTCGGGCGTCAGCCGGGCGGCGGCGGCAAAGCCCATCCGGACCATGTGCGGCATCTGGGTCGAGACCCAGACGTTGACCCGTCCGTCTTCTCCCCACTCGACGGCGCAGCCCCGGCCCTCCATCGGTGCGGCGGCGAGGCTGTGGTTGACGATGCGCTGCGAGACGACGACGTCGCAGCCGGCGAAGCCGTCCCAAACCTCGGTCGACAGGTCGCAGGCAGCGATCACGTTGGAACCGGCGGCGGCGAACAGCAGCGTGTCCCCCGCTATGGCGGCGTCCGGCCCGATCACCGCCGGCAACGGCTCGTACTCGACGTCGATCCCTTCGAGGGCGTCGGCGGCGAGGGACGGGCTCTCGGCGACGACCGCCGCCATCGGTTCGCCGACGAACCGGACACGGTCCGACGCCAGCACCGGACGCCCGAGCCCCGCGACGGCATACCGGTTTCCAGGGAGAGCCGGCGCCGGCAGCTCGGGCGAGCCGAGGTCGGCGGCGGTGAAGACGGCGATGACTCCGGGCATGGCGCGCGCCCGGGCCACGTCGACCGTGATCCGGGCGTGCGCCATGGTGGCTCGGGCGTAGGCGACCCAGGCCGTCCCGGGGAGGGAGAGGTCGGCGACGTAGCGGGCGGTTCCCCGCAGGATGTCCCCGTCTTCGAGGCGCGGCTGGCGCCGTCCCAGCATGCGTCCTGCTCGCCCGCTAGCGGGCCGCGAGGCCGGAGGCGGCGATGCCGTCGACGAAGATGGTCCAGGCGGCCAGCGAGGCCTCGGCGGCGGCCAGGCACTCGTCGTACTGCTCCGGCGTCGTGGCGTGCTGCTCGATGAGCTCCAGCGTCCCGTCGCCGTGGATCTGGTCGACTTCGGCGTGCAGCGTCCAGAACTCCACGTCGGCTTCACTCAGACCGAGCTGGCGCGTCCACCGGCCCGCTTCCACGGCCGAGAGGTTGCCGAGGTCCTTCTGGTTGAGCCGCTCCAGCGTCATCTTGGCCGCCAGGCCCTCGAGCCATCGGCGGTTCTTCGTCAGCGTCTCCCAGGCCAGGAAGGCGACCTGCGTGCTCGGCAGCGGAACAGCGTCATCGACCTCGTCCTCGGCCAGGCCGAGGGCCTTCCCCATCCTCACCATCAGGGTGTAGTGGGCGGTCTCGGCGTTGGCCTCCTCCTCCCACAGGTTCTCCTCGACGACGAAGCGGCGCACTTCGAGGATGGGGGTGTTGCCGACGACGTTGGCCCAGCACTGGCGGCTGTGGCGGGTGAAGAGGCCGAACTGCTTGACGAAGTTTCTGGCCGCCTCTGGGGTGAGCTGCTCGTCGGGCATGCGGCTCCACAGCATCTGCTCGTTCGTCGTCTTGATGGCGGCGTCGAGCCGGGAGCGGAACTCCTGCTGGTTCATTCGGTCCTCCTAGACGGATGCCGCGGCCGGGGAGTCGGCCATCGCCCGGGCGAAGAGCGGCGTGGGCTCGATGGTGTCGTCGACGATCGACCGGCCGAGCGCCTCGGCCTCCTCGTCGCTCATCGGGTAGAGGAACTGCTCGTTGCGCTGCAGCACCTCCAGGTAACGGAAGTGGCGGATCAGCCGGAAGACCTCCTCGGCCTCGTCGGCCATGTCCTCCGTGTAGGCGTCGGCCAGCGGGCGCAGGCCTTCGGGCCCATGGTGGATCTCGTCGTCGGCGATCATCTTCTCGAGCTCGCTGACCGCCGCCGCGTAGTCGTCGAGGGGTGACAGCCGGCTCATGGCCCAGTGCCAGCCGACTGCACCGCCCTCGAACTGGGCGCCGACGGCCTGGCGGCCCCAGGGCGAGAGCTTCTCCATCGCCTCCAGCGTCTCGATGAAATAGCGGTGGTTGGCCGGGAACTGCTTCGGGCCCCGTTCCAGCATGTCCTCGTGGAGGATCACCCGGCCGTTCTCGACCGCCTTCACCCGCACGTAGTCGTACATCCCCTCGACCGGTTGGGTTCCGGGGTCGGCCAGTGTCTTCAGCACGCCGACGTAGGCGGCGTAGTGCTCGGCCTCCTCCTCCACGGCGTGGCACATCTCGGACACCGCGCCGAAGCCCTCGCCGCGGGCCAGCAGGTCGTTGGCCCGGGCGTGCTGGAGCGTGATGGCGCCAAACTCCTTGCCGGCCTGCAGCGACAGCCAGTGTACGTCGCGCTCCGGATTCCGGTTGGCCTCGTAGGCCTCGACCACCCGCTTGAGGGCTGTGGTCCCCTGGTCCAGAATCCGCACGAACTCGTTCAGGACGTCTTCCCTCGTGCGCAGTGCCATCGCCCTCCGTCCTTGCCGAACCGCTTGCCGTCATGTGTGGCATTACTTCTTTCGACTTGAACGTAGAACAATTGCCAGGAGGTGTCAACGTCTCCCATCATTGCCGTCTAATACGACGAACGCGTAGAATAAATTCGGCGGATGCAGTAGGCCAGGAGGTCGTGCGGTGAAGAAGGTGGAGAGCGCAACCGAAGTCGGAGAGGACGAGGCTCCGCCGCCGCGGCGCCGGCCGGGCCGGCCCCGCCTCGAAGCCCCCAGCGCCGACTACGTCGCCCGGCAGGAGGAGATCGTGGCCAAGGCGGCCGAGGTCTTCCGGGAGAAGGGTTACGACGCCGGAACGCTCGACGACGTGGCCGAGGCGCTCGACTTCCGGCGGGCCAGCCTCTACTACTATGTCCGCTCCAAGTCGCACCTGCTGTACCTCATCTTCGAACGCGCCCTCGAGCAGTCGCTGCGCCAGCTCGAGGAGTACGCCACCATCGAGGACCCGGCCCTGCGGCTGGAGACGCTGATCCGCCACCGCATCAACCGGATCGCCGACGAGCCCAACGGCTTCACCGTGTTCTTCGACCAGCGGGGCCGGCTCGACACCCGCTACGAGAGCGACATCGTCGACAAGGAGCGGATCTACTTCAAGGTCTACCGCGAGGCGGTGGCCAGCGCCATCACCGCCGGCGCCATCGAGGACGTCGACCCGGTGTACGCCACCCAGGCGATCTTCGGGATGACCAACTGGCTCTACAAGTGGTACAAGCCCGAGCGCCACAACGTCGACGAGTTCACCGACGTCTGCCTGAAGCTGGTTCTCGGCCAACAGGCCGGCCGTCGGAAGCCCGCGGCCAAGGCGGCACCGGCGAAGCGGGCCGCCCACCGCTGAACGGTCAGCGCTCCCTGGCTCGACCCCGGTCCAGGATGACGACCCGCCCTTCGGCCTTGAGGTCGCCGGCCTCGTTCGTGACCCGGCACGAGATCTCCAGGGCGCCGGCGAGGACCTCGGTCACTTCGGGGGTGCAGACGAGGCGCTCCCCGGGATAGGTCGGCGCCTTCAGCGTCACGTCGATCTCCCGGAGCGAGTCGGCGCCGTAGTGGCGCACGACGCTGTGGGCCAGCGCCACGACCGCCATCCCGCCCGGAGCGATGATGCCGGGCAGGCCGATGGAGCGGCAGAACTCCTCGTCGGCGTGGACCGGATTGGGGTCGCGCATGGCGGCGGCGAACTGCTCGATGCGGACGCGGTCGAGGACCGGGGTCCTGAACGGCTCGAGGAGCACGCCGACAGGGGTCGTCTCGGCAGCCTGCAGCATCTACGCCTCCTTGGGGTTCCGGGTCATGTACGTGACGTGTTCGACGAGCGCCACCGCACCGTCGCACTGGTAGTCGGTGGTGATGGTGACGAAGACGAGGGCCTGGTCGGGCCGGTCCTTCACCACCACGTCGCTGATGGTGGGCGTGCCGCGGACGACGTCACCGACATACAGGGGCCGGCGCATCTCCAGGCGCCGGCGGACGGCCAACGACCGGTCGAACGTCACTCCGGTCTTGCCCAGCCATGACGTGTCGTCGAGGAAGGAGAAGAAGACCAGCGCCCCCGGCGGGACCGGGATGTCGGGCAGCCCCGATTCCCGGGCCACCTCGGGGTCCTGGTACTCCACCGTGTCGAGCCCGACGCTCCAGTCCACACGCCAGACCCGGGCCCGGGTGAGGGGGGCGTCGAACTCACCCAGGACGGTGCCCACTTCGGGGATGACGGTCATCATTGCCTCCGGTCGGCCAGCCGCCGCGGTTTCAGCTCCGGGGCTGGAAGGTCAGGGACCCATTCGATGGTCGGGGTGACGTTGGTGGCCAGCTTCACCCGCCGCTGCAGCTCTGTCTCGAGCCCGGCATCACCGGTTTCGGCGCTCACCGGGCGGACGCGGATGGCC
>JAUZEX010000198.1 GCA_030838815.1 Actinomycetota bacterium | reverse complement strand
CCACACCGGCCACCGGCGGGGAGAACGGCATGACGCCGATCATCTTCTCCGCCGCCGGGCCGGCCAGCTTGATGAAGAGTTCGTCGGCGCACCAGTTCAGGCACATGATCTGAGCGGTCGACTTCTGGGCGGCCAGGTTGGTGGCCAGCTTCGACGCCGGGGACGACACGTTCTGGATGATGATGTACTTGGCACCCTGCGACTTGGCCTGCCCGATCTGGGCCACGTAGTCGGTCGCTCCGGCCGGCATCGGGTAGTTCTTGAAACCGATGTCGAGCTTCTTGTCGGCGATGTACTTCTTGCCGTCGTCGAGCGGCGAGGTGCCGAACGGGCTGTCGTTGTGGAAGACGGCCACCTCGACGTGCTTGCCCTTGTTCTGGTCGGAGATGTACTGCAGGGCGATCCGCATCTGCTGGCTGTAGCTGGCCGACGGGAAGAAGTTGTAGGGCGTGACCTTGGGGTCGGTCAGCGTCTCGGCCAGGGAGGCTGACATGAACGGGATCATGTCGGCGTTCACCCGGGGGCGCAGGGCTTCGGTGTCGCCTGTCCCCCAGCCCATGAACACCTTGGCGCCCTCCGACACGTACTGCTGGTAGAGCTGCTCGGCCTGGGGGACCTTGTAGCCGTAGTCCTGCCACGTGAGCGCCAGCTTGTGGCCCTCGACGCCGCCCTGGGCGTTGCGGTAGTCGATGTAGTCGCGGATGCCTTCCGAGTACGGGGTGCCGACGTCGGCGGTGGCGCCGGAGAGGTCGAAGATCGCCCCGACCTTGATGTCTTCCTTGGTCGTCTTGGAGCCGGAGCTGCTGGCGTCCTTCTTGCTGTCCTTGCCGCAGGCGACCCCGACGAGCATCGCGAAGCAGAGAGGGATGGCCAGTTTCCTGGCGAAGCGAGTCATGCTGTTCCTCCTTGGGGTCAATATCGGAAAGGCCATATTCGGAAGTACTCCCTGGCCCGCTGCCACAGTCGGGCGAGGCCGCGGGGCTCGAATAACAGGAACACGACGAGGACGAGGCCGAACAACGTGAGCTGGACGGCGGGCAGCTTCTTGATGAGGAAGGAAAAGTGGCCTTCCTGCAGACTCTGCCCGATCTTGGTGATGTAGGCGGGGACCCACGTCATGAACGCGGCCCCGTAGACGGCGCCGGCGACGCTCCCCAGCCCACCGACGATGATCATGGCCACGAACGTGAACGACGTGCTGATCTCGTAGTTCTCCCACGTGACGATCGTGCGGTAGTGGGCCTGCAGCGCTCCGGACAGGCCGGCCAGGCCGCAGGCGATGGAGAAGGCCAGCACCTTGTAGGTGCCGACCGGGACGCCCATCACCTCGGCCGCGATGTCCTGGTCACGGATGGCGATGAAGGCCCGGCCGAGCCCGGTGCGGAAGAGGTTGATGCCGGCGAAGACGACGAGCCCCGTCACCACGAGGAGGAGCCAGTACCACTCGAAGTCGCTCTTCATGTGGTGCGTCCCGATGGTGGGGTACCCAGCCGCGATGTTGCCGTGGCCCTGGGTCAGGTAGGCCCAGCCCCGGAAGCGGTTGGACAGGATGACCTGGGCGGCGAAGGTCGAGATCGCCAGGTACAGGCCCTTGAGCCGCAGCGCCGGGAGGCCGAAGAGGGCGCCGATGGCCGCCGCCAGCAGCGTGGCGGCGATGACGCTGAGCGGCATCGGCCAGTGGGCCCGCGTCGTCAGGTTGGCGGTGGTGTAGGCGCCCACGCCGAGAAACCCGGCGGTGGCCAGGCTGACGAGGCCGGTGTAGCCGGTCAGGATGTTGAGCCCCACGGCGGCGATGGCGGCCAGCAGGATGAGGTTCACGTAGCTCAGCCAGTACTCGCTGAGCGAGAACGGCAGCACCACCACGAAGGCGGCCAGGAGGGCGAGCCGGAAATACTCCGCCTTGGTGTGCCGGAGGGCGAAGTCCCTCCGGTAGGTGGTGTTGTAGACGCCGGTGGCGGTGGCCATGTCAGACCCGCTCGATCCGGACCTGGCCGAAGAGCCCGTACGGCTTCACCAGCAGGATCGCCACCAGGGCGGCGAACGGAATGATCTGGGAGGAGTCGACGCTCATGTACCCCTTCGTGTATTCGACCAGCAGACCCACGATGATCCCGCCGACCACGGTGCCGAGGACGGAGTCGAGGCCGCCGAGGATGACCACGGGGAACACGAAGATGGCGAAGGCCTCCAGTTCCAGGCCGTAGCCGCCGCTCATGCTGGCCAGCAGAACACCGGCGATGGCCCCGCAGGCGCCGGCCAGCGCCCAGGCCATGGCGAAGACCCGGTTGACGCTGATGCCCTGGACCATGGCCGCCTGCTGGTCGTCGGCCACCGCCCGCATGGCCACGCCGTGCCGGGAGTACTGGAAGAACAGGCCCACGGCCACCAGCACGACGGCCGCCACACCCACCGCCACCAGGCGGTCCGCTCCCACGCCGACGTCGCCGAAGTTCACGCGGCCGTGGGGAATGAAGGTGGGCCGCGGCTTCGGCTCCGCCCCCCAGGTGCCGAGCACGACGCCGCCCAGGGCCGACGCCAGCCCGATCGTGACCATGATCACGGCCAGGGTCGACTCGCCGATGAGGCGCCGGAGGATGAGCCGCTCGATGGCAATGCCGAGCACGATGCCGCTGGCGATGCCGAACAGCACGGACAGCCACGGCGGCCAACCCCACGTGACGTTGGCGTTGTAGACCATGAAGGCCCCGATGACCAGGAACTGGCCCTGGGCGAAGTTGATGACCTCGGTGGCCTTGTAGATGAGGACGAACCCGAGGGCCGTCAGAGCCAGGATGGCCCCGTTGCCCAGGCCGTTGAGCGTCAGGGTGAGGAACTTCGTCACGCGTGGCTCCCGAACAATGTCCGCCGGGCGCCGGCCTTCGGGGTGAAGCCGTCCATGTTGACGATCTGCAGTGTGATGTCGCGCGTGACGTTCGTCCCGTCCTGGTACGTCACGAGGCTCTTGATCTGCACTTGGGAATCGCCGTCGACGAGCGCCTCGATGATGGCCGCGTAGCGGTCGTTGATGACCCGGCGGCGGACCTTCCGGGTGCGGGTGATCTCGTCGTCGTCAGCGTCGAACTGCTTGTGCAGCAGCACGAAGCGCCGGACCCGGACGCTTCCCGGCAGGTCCTCGTTGGCCCGGCTCACCTCCTCGGACAGGAGCTCGCGGACCTCGGGCTTGCCGGCCAGGTCGGTGTAGGTGGTGTAGCCGAGGCGGCGGTGCTCGGCCCACGCCCCCACCGTCGACGGTTCGATGGTGAGGATGGCCGTGATGTCGGCCTGCCCGTCCTGCCAGAAGACAACGGCTTCTTCGACGTAGGGGGAGAACTTCAGCTTGTTCTCGATGAAGGCGGGGCTGAACCGGGTGCCGTCGGGCATCTCCATCACGTCCTTGGCCCGGTCGATGACCACCAAATGGCCGTGCTCGTCGAGATAGCCGGCGTCGCCGGTGTGGAGCCAGCCGTCGGCGTCGATCGCCTCGGCGGTGGCCGCCTCGTTGCCGTAGTAGCCGTGGAAGACGGCCTTTGACTTGAGCAGGATCTCGCCGTTTTCGGCGATGCGGATGTCGGTGCCGGGACAGGGCTTGCCGACGGTGGCGAACTTGATGTCGTCGTCGGTGTGCATGACGGCGATGCCGCAGATCTCGGTCTGGCCGTAGATCTGCTTCAGGTTCACGCCGATGGAGTGGAAGAAGCGGAAGACGTCGGGGCCGAGCGGGGCGCCGCCGGTGTAGCAACGGTCGATCCGGGTCAGGCCGAGCTGCTCCCGGACCGGGCGCAGCGCCACCCAGTCGGCCAGGCGGTGCTGGAGGCGCAGCCACAGCCCGGCCTTGGCGCCCTTCAGCCTCGTGTCGGCGTAGCGGTCGCCCACCGCCTGACCCCAGCCGAACGTCTTGCGCTTGGCGAAGCCCGCCTCGCCGACACGGACCATGATCGAGCTGAGCATGTCCTCCCAGATCCGGGGTGGGCTGAACATCACGTTCGGCCCGAGCTCCCGGAGGTCGGCCCGCTGGGTGGCCGCCTCCTCGGCAAAGCTGAGGGTGAAACCGCGCTGCAGGCCGCAGGCCACGGCGATCATCTGCTCGCCGATCCAGGCCAGGGGAAGGAAGCTGAGGTAGCGGTCCCCGATCCCGATGGGGTCGAGCTCGGTCATCGACCGCCCCATCTCGAGCAGGTTGGCGTGCGACAGCATGGCGAGCTTGGGCCGGCCGGTCGTGCCGGAGGTGGTGCAGATCACGGCCACGTCGGCGGCCCGTCCGGCGGCGATCTGCTCGTCGAGCCAGCCGGGGTGGGCCTCGCCCCACTCCCGCCCGGCGGCCTCGACGGCGGTGAACTCGACCAGGTACGGCACTTCATACATCTCGAGGCCGCGGGTGTCGTAGTAGATGACCTTCTCCACGGCCGGCAGCCGGTCCTTCAGCTCGATGAGCTTGTCGACCTGCTCCTGGTCCTCAACTACGACGACCCGGACCTGCCCGTCGGTGAGGACGTGGACGACCTCCTCCCCCACGCTCGTCGGGTAGATCCCCACGGTGCAGGCGCCGAGCGACTGGGCGGCCAGTTCGGAGATCAGCCACTCCGGCCGGTTGTCGCCGAGCACGGCCACCACCTGGCCGGGCTGCACGCCGAGCGAGGCGAGGCCGTGGGCGAAGTCCCGCACCCGGGTGTGGAGTTCGTGCCAGCCGGACGGCTGCCAGATGCCGTAGCGCTTTTCCTGGACGGCGATGCGGCTGTCGCCGTAGCGCCGGTCCAGCTCGGCCAGCAGCTTGGGGAAGGTCGTGGTCTCGTCGACCGGTAGGGGTTCGGTCTGTGCCTTCCGGGGCGACAGCTTCACGCGTTGGCCTCCTGGCCCAGGTAGGCGTCGCGGACCGCCTGGTCGCTCCCGACCTCGGCCGGGGTGCCGTCGGCGATGCAGCGGCCGAAGTCGAGGACACTGACCCGGTCGGAGATGTCCATGATCACTCCCATGTCGTGCTCGATGAGCACGGTGGTCACCCCGGCCAGGTCGTTGACGTCGAGGACGAAGCGGGCCATGTCCTCCTTCTCTTCGGCGTTCATGCCCGCCATCGGCTCGTCGAGGAGGAGCAGCGACGGCTGCATGCACAGGGCCCGGCCCATCTCGACGCGTTTCTGGAACCCGTAGGCCAGGGCCCCGACCTCCTTGTTGCGCACCGCCTGGATCTCCAGCAGGTCGATGACCTCCTCCACCAGCTCCCGCTCCCTGATCTCCTGTCGCTGGGCGGGCCCGTAGTAGAGGAAGGAGGCCAACAGGTTGTGGCGCATGTGCGTGTGCCGGCCGAGCATCAGGTTCTCGAGCACGGTCATGTGCCGGAACAGCTCGATGTTCTGGAACGTGCGGGCGATCCCGAGGCGGGCGATGGTGCCGGGCTTGGTCCGCACGAGGTTGCGGTCGCCCTTGTCCCCGGCATGGAAGAGGATCTCGCCCATCTGGGGGCGGTACAGGCCGCTGATGCAGTTCAGCAGGCTCGTCTTGCCCGCCCCATTGGGCCCGATGATGGCGTGGAGGTCGCCCTGGGCGACCTTGAACGACACCCCGTCGAGGGCGCGCACTCCGCCGAACCGGAGGGTGATGTCGTTGATCTCCATCTGCAGCGCTCCGGCCTGGAGCGTGCTGCCGTTCAGGTTGTGCCGGTAAGCCCGGGACACACCAGCCTCCCCCCACGGGATCTTCAGCGGGCAGCTTATTCAAGTTGCGAGCCGATGTTGGCTCAACCAGCCGGGACATCGTAGCCTTCCACTATGTGAAAGGTCATACCGGCAGTTGAAGCTCCCTTCCCTGTTAACGTGAGAGTCATGCAGGGCGACGACCACCGGGGGACGCTCGGCACGGTCCGCAATGCCACGCTGCTCCTCTCCCTCCTGGCCGAAGGACCGGCCTACAACCAGCTGACCGATCTCGCCGAGAGGTCCGGGATGTCGCTGCCCACCGTCCACCGGCTGCTGCGGTCCCTGGCCCTGGCCGGTCTCGTCGAGCAGGATCCCCGGTCCCTCCGCTACAGCCTCGGGCCCGAGATCGTCCGCCTGTCCGAGCGCTACCTCGACCGGCTCCCGACGCTGCGGGCGCTGTCGCCCTACCTGCGGGAGCTGCGCGACACGACCAAGACGACGATCCTCGTGGCCCTGCTCGTGCGGACGTCGATCATCTACGTCGACCGGGTCGACGGCGAGGAAGGCGCGGGGGTGTTCCGGGAGGCGCACCGGGTGCACTCGGCGCTGGACACCGCCGCCGGCCGCCTCCTGCTGGCCCGGGGCGGGCCCGAGGCGTGGGCCGAGGCGGTGAACGGGCGGAGCCGCCCGTCCAACCGGGATCGGCGCTCCTGGGCCGACGCGCCCTTCCTGCTCCTCGGGCCGGACGGCGACCGGGCCATGGCCGAGGTGGCGGTGCCGGTGGTCGACCGGGCCGGCCAGCCGCTGGCCGCCCTCTGCGCCCGGGGTGACCCCGGCGCGTTCCCCGACGACGCGCTGCGCAACGACGTCGCCCCTCATCTCGTCCGGGCGGCCCGGGCCGCGGGGCGGGCGATGGCCGATGGCTGACGGGGCGATGGCTGACGGCCGGGAGGCGGCGCTGGCCGGTTGGGAGGAGGCGGCGACCGGGATCAGCTGGGAGCGCCCATTCGACGCCGTCCACCGCGACGACCGTCCGGGCGGGAGTTGGTTCGCGGGCGGCGTCCTCAACGCCTCGGTCAACTGTCTCGACCGGCACCTTCCGGCGCGGGCCGATCAGGTGGCCATCTACTGGGAAGGCGAGACCGGCGACCGGCGCGCCATCACCTACGGCGCCCTCCATGCCGAGGTCGTCACCTTCGCCGATGCCCTGCGGGGCCTCGGGGTCGAGCCCGGCGACCGTGTCGCCCTCCACCTGGGCTGGCTCCCCGAGACGGTGGTGGCCATGTTGGCCTGCGCCCGGATCGGGGCCGTGCACGGGCTGCTGTCGGCGTCGCTGCCGGCCGACGCGCTGGCCGACCGACTCTCGGACCTCGGCCCCAAGGTCCTCGTCACCCAGGACGGCGCCTTCCGACATGGCCTCATCGTGCCGTCGAAGAGCCGGGCCGACGAGGCGCTGGCCGCCGCCGCCGGCGTCGAAGCCACCGTCGTCGTCCGCCGGGTGGGCGTCGACGTCGCCTGGTACGAGGGCGACCGGTGGTACCACGACCTCGTGGCCGCGCCCCGCCCCGGTGCCCGGCGGATCCCCGCCGCCGCCGGGGAGCCGGCGCTGGTGGCGGCCGACCATCCGCTGCTCATCGTGCCGCTGGCCCACCGGCGGGGCCGGCCGACCTGGATCGTGCACCGCACCGGCGGCTATCTGGTGGCCTCCGCCACCATCCATCGCCGGGCCCTCACCACCCGGCCCGATGACGTCGTCTGGTGCGCGGCGGAGATCGCCTGGATCGGCGGCCAGACCCACGGTGTCTACGGGCCGCTCGCCTGCGGGGCCACCAGCGTCATGAGCGAGGGCACCCTCGACGTCCCGAGCCGGTCCCGGGCGTGGGAGATCACCGAGCGGTACGGGGTCAACGCCCTGGTGACCACGCCTTCCGTGGTCCGCAGCCTCCGGCAGTGGGTCGACACGCCGCCCGCCGACGCCGACCTGGGCTCGCTGCGCCTGATCGTGACGCTGGGCGAGTGGATCGACCCCGAGACCCGCGACTGGCTCGACTTCGAGGTGGGCGGCGGACGGGCGCTGGTGGCCAACGCCTGGGGCCAGACGGAGCTGGCTGGCCTGGTCACGGTGACGCCGGCGCCGGCCGCGCCGGCCGTGCCCGACCCGGGGCTGGAGGTGGTCGACGCCGCCGGCCGCCCGGTGGCGGCCGGCGGCACCGGCGAACTGGTGCTGCTCCACCCCTGGCCGGGGACGTTCCTCGAGGTGGAGGGGAGCCCCGAGACCGGCGATGCCTGGTGGGGTCCCTACCCCGGCGCCTATGCCACCGGCGACGAGGCCCGCCGGGAGATCGACGGCCGCCTCACCCTGCTGGGCCGGCGGGACCAAGTGGTGAGTATCTCCGGCCAGCAGGTCTCGTTGACGGAGGTGGGCCAGATCCTGGAGGAGCATCCGCTGCTGGCCACCGTCGACGTGGTGGCCGTGCCGGACGAGCGCCGCGGCCAGGCGCTGTGCGCCTGCGTCGTGCTCGATCCGAAAGCCGAGCCCGGCGACGACCTGGCCCGGGAGCTGCGGGGCTACGTCCACGACGCCCTGGGCGGCCTCGCCGTTCCCCGGACGGTGGTCTTCGTCGACGGCTGGCCCGCCGGCCTGACGCCCGAGGCCCGGCGCCGAGCCCTGCGCCTCCTGTGCACGGCCAACCCCGCCGAGTGGTTCACCGTCACCGCCGGGCAGCTGTCCGCCGCCGCCACCGCCACCGACTAAACCGGAGGATTGCGGCTCAAGAGCCCCCACCCGGGCGACGATATAGTCTCCGGCAGTCAGTCTTCCGGGGTAGCTCAGTGGCAGAGCGGGCGCCTGTTAAGCGCTTGGTCGGGAGTTCGAATCTCCCCCCCGGAGCAACTAAAAGGGCAGGTCAGTGGAGATTTTTCCGCCGGCCTGCTTCTCGTTTTGGGGGCCGATCCCGCGGCCATCCCGCGGGCGAAGTCCGCAGGCCGTTTTTCCACAGGCCCCGGCCGCCACGCTGGGCGTCGGACGGACGCCGACCTCTGCTAACGCCTTGCTGGCGCTGCGGCGGAGGTCAGCTGGCGAGCAGGCGCGAATGGCGGAGCTCTTCGATCGCCTGCTCCGGGACGCCGACGACGTCGACATGGACGATCCGGCGCCCGCCGGGCCCGTCCACGATGTCGACGACTTTGGCGAGGAACGGCTCCTCCTCGTCGCCGGCCACGATGAGGCTGCCCGGAACGACCCGCTCGGGTTCGGCGGCCCGGTCGAGGAAGGTCCAGACGTAACCCGTCTGGTCGACTTGGGCGACGTCGGCGGGCAGCGTGACGCGCACGGCCGGCTGGTCGGTCATCGCTGCCTCCTCACGTAGTACGGATTCTGGTGGGCCTCTCCGAGCACGTCGAGCAAGCGTCGTGCTTCGTCTTCAGCATAAGCCTTGAGGACGATGTCGTAATGGGGCGCTCCGAAGCTGGGGAGCAGGACGAAGCGCGCCGCCAGCAAACTCTGGGCAACAACACTGGCGTAGCGCCTGCGGGTCCGTAGCCGGGGACCGGCGAGCAACTCATCAAGCGTCCGCCCGCCGACAGTCGCCTCCGCTGAAACGGCCACCAACGGTTCACCACGCCAGCTGAACCGGCTGCGGGCATCGTCGGCGTTCTGGAGGACGCCCGCGATCGTCAACGGCCAGCCGCGGACCACCAGGTCGGCGAGCGGTTCAATGTGCTCTCCGCTCCGGAGGTAAGGCTCGATCGGTTCGAGCACTCCCCCGTTCATCCCCGGATCGACGCGACGGGAGCGCTTGCGGCGGGCGTGGCCCGGCGGGCCATCTCATCGAGCCGGTCGGCCACACTGCGCTCCTGACCGGGCATGAGGTCGCCGAACACGATCGGAGCGGCCACCATATCGAACGGACAGCCCGAGACAGAAGCCTCTCAGGGCACAAGCTCGGGCAAGAGCACGCATGGCTGGATCGCCTCGCCGAAGTCGCCGCGCCTCCCCCCGCGGGCCCGGACCTGGGAAACCGAATCGATCTGGGGCTCTGACGTTCGCGGCCCTGGCACTTACGCCTCTCGACGACACCGGCCCGGGAGATCTCGTCGGGGCCACCCTGTCCAGTCCCTCCGACGTGGCGAATTTTGCTAACGCACGCGTCAGTGGGCCTCGGCGGGCCGGGTCTCGTGCGCCGGGGCCTCGCGCACGTCGACTTCGACTGACATCGCTGGGATGGTGGTGACTTCGGTGCCGTCGTCCCCGTCACCCTCAGTGGACCCGGCCCGGTCGGCGAGGAACTCCGCCGCTTTCTGGTAGGAGCGCTCCATCAGGTCGTCCTGGCACGACATGTCCCACAAGGCGACCTGGGCTCCCACCGACGGGATCTGGACGATTTTCAGGTCGGGACTGCCGTCGGGGATGTGCAGCGCATCGAGTCGGATGCGGGGGATCAACAGGATGGTGAGCGAGTGGCGCAGGATCGCCCCCGGCGACTGGGCGTCGGGCGTGGGCGAGGCGTGGCTCACCGCCAGGATGTAGAGGGTGTCCGCCCCGGCGTCGACGGCCGGCTTGAGGGGGACCGCCTCGGACAGGGCGCCGTCGAGGTAGAGGTGGTGGCCGATCCGCTGCGGAGGGAAGATCCCCGGGAGGGAGGTGCTGGCCATCACGGCGTCGACCACCGGGCCGGATTCGAGGACGACGGGCGAGCCGTCCTCGAAGTCGGTGGCAATGAGCCGAAGTGGCACCGCGGCGTCCTCGATGCGGTCGTAGGGCAGGTTCTTGGTGAGGAAGGCGCGCCATTTCTCCGGGGGGAACAGCGACCCCCGGCGCCGGAAGGCGTGGACCATGCGCAGCGGATTCAGGGAGAAGAGATCGCGGGAATGGACACCGTGCCACACCTCACGGAGAGCCTCCACCCGTTCGGGGGACGGGTCGGCGGCGAGGAAGGCGGCGTTGACCGCACCGATCGAGGTGCCGACGAGCACATCGGGGCGGATGTCCGCCTCGAGGAGGGCCTGGAGCATCCCGACCTGGATGCTGCCGAGGGTCCCACCCCCCGACAGGATGAAGGCGTTCACCGACACGTGGTGTCGCTTGCCCTGACCCTCCCTCGTTCCACGGGCTGAGTCTACCCACCGGCCTCGACGCTCGTCCCTTGCCGGTTGAGCCCGTCGAGCAAGCCCCACCGTCATCGTCAGATCGCTCGGCGAGTAGTGGGAGTGGAAACGCTCGGGTGAACGCTGCGGAGGCTCTGGTAGCGGCGGGGGAGATGTCAGGTGTACGGGGCATCCTTGGTTTTCGTTTCGGCACGACCGCATCCGGTGAGGTGTAACATCAATGGTGGCGCACGGAAGTGTGCCGTGGCCTTCCCGGCACGTCGCCCCGGACCCCGGTAGCGCGTCGTTGGCCCGAGGGAAAGCGCTCCAATGGCCAGGAGTTTCGTCGTTCCGGAAGAGCCGGCGATGGTCGGCCTGGGTGACGATGGCACGTCGCGGCCGGTTGAGCCCTTCAATGGGCCGTCGCCGGGCGCCTACGCCCAGGTGGCGGCTCTGCTGCATGAGTCTCGCCGCCAGGCGCCCGACCAACTCGGGTTGTTCCTCGGTCGTCGAGTGGCCAGCTTCGGGATGCGGGACCTTTCCGTGTATTTGACCGACTTCGAGCAGCGTCGGCTGGTGCCCATCGCCGGGTCGGCCGAGACGGCATCCATCGGCATGGACGACTCCACCGGCGGCCGGTCGTTCACCACGGCCACCCAGGTGGAGGAACCGACCGGCGGCGGCGTGCGGCTGTGGAGCGTGGTCGTCGACGGGGCCGCCCGCCTCGGCGTGATCTCCGTGACCCTGTCCGCCCTCGATGACGCCGACCGGGCGCTCGCCGACAGCCTCGCCGGCGTGGTCGCCGCACTGCTCGTGACCCGCGGCCAGTGCACGGACGCCTACACGGCCCTCCGACGCAGCGAGAAGTTCAGCTTGGCGGCCGAGATGCAATGGGAGCTGCTGCCGCCGCTGAGCCTGGACAGTGGGCGGGTGTCGGTCGCCGGTCTGATCCAGCCCGCCTACGAGGTCGGCGGCGACTGCTTCGATTATGCCGTCAACGGCGACACGCTCGACTTCGCCGTGTTCGACGCCATGGGTCACGGACTGGGGTCAAGTCAGCTCGCCCACCTTGCCGTCAGCAGCTACCGCCACAGCCGCCGCTCGGGCCTCGACCTCGAGGCCACCTATCAGGCCATGGACGCCGCCGTGGCTGCGAGGAGCCAAGGCGAGGAGTACGTCACCTGCATCCTCGGACGACTCGACCTGCTCGACGGACATCTGACCTGGATCAACGTCGGTCACCCACTGCCGCTCCTGGTACGCGGCGGGGAGGTCGTGGGGGCACTGTCGTGCGAACCGACGATGCCTGCCGGGCTCGGCCGCGGCTTCACGGGAAACGGTGTGACCGAGATCGCCCACGACGTACTCCAGCCCGGCGACCGGCTGTTCTGCCTCACCGACGGCGTGGTCGACTCCCACCGTCGAGGAGGCGCGGACTTCGGAGAAGAACGGCTCGTCGCGCTCCTCAGCGAACGGTCCCGCGCCGGACTCGACGCCGCCGAGACCGTCCGCCAGCTGTCCCACACCGTTCTCGACCACCACGGTGTGCTCAGCGACGACACCACCGCATTCCTGGTCGACTTCCACTAGAGAGGACGGCGACGGCTGGGGCCGGACGGCAATGGACGCGTTGCCGCAAAGGGCATGCGACGAGGATCCCGTTGACCCGTACCGGGTTACGGGTTGCGCGGTGGCCGGGTAGGACCAGTCCCCCGCCCTTTGGAGAGCGCCGGGGGGTCGGGCATCAGGGTCCCGTCGATGACGGATTGTGCAACATCGCCGAGGAGAAGATTGTGGTTGCGGGCGTGATGGCGTAGCCACGAGAAGGCGTCGTTCATGTCGAGGTGAGCTCGTTCGGCGATGATGCCTTTGGCCTGCTCGAGCAGGATGCGGCTGTTGAGGGCATGGTTGAGCTGGTCGTTCACGACGTGGGTCTGGAGAACGGCGTGGTGCTGGAGGATGGCGATAGTGGCGACGTCGGCCATCGCTTGGGCGGCGGCGACGTCGGCTTCGTCGAGCGCGCCCTTGTCGGTCCGGAACAGGTTGAGGGCGCCGATGGTCACGCCCCGCAGCCGCAGGGGCAGAGCGTGCACCGACCGGAAACCGGCCTTGAGCGCCACGGGCCCGAACCGCGGCCAGTGCGCAGCCTCCGTGGCCAGGCTCTGGTTCAGCGAGGCTTCGCCAGTGCGGTAGCTGTCGGGGCAGGGGCCTTCCTCGGATTGGATCTCGAACAACTCGACCAGGCGCATCTCCTCGCTGGAAGAGGCCATTAATCGCAGCTCCCCTTCGGGGGAGGCCAGCATCAGGCCGGCAGCGGCGACGTCGAGGATCTCCACGCACCGGTCGGTGAGCAGGGTCAGCAACTCCACGATGTCGAAGTTGTCGACGAGAGTGTCGGCCAGCTCCACCAACGTCCGGGCCAGCAGTGCTTCCCGGGTCACTGGACCATCCTCCCGGACCGCTCAGCGCAGCCCACAGGGTTCGCGGCGCGGAGACCTTTGCGTACGAGGTTACCCCCGCGCGGGGATGCCGCGGCCATCGAGACGAGAAGGCCTCCAAATTTGCGTGGCTTACGCCCGGGGTGTCACTCCAGTTTCTTGAATCCCCAGGCGTAGCCCGCTCCCTCTCCCGCTCCAAGGGCCCGGCTGGTAGCCCCCTTCATCACCCTGATGCTGCATCGGGCATGTGGTCATCGTTGAGGCGCAGATGTAGGCCTACCACCGCCTCGGCGACCTCGGTGAGGAGGCGGTCGTTGGCGAAAGCGTAGGCGCGAAGGCGCACCAGGGCTTCGCCGACACTGACCCCGAGCTGGACGGAAACCATGCCCGCGGCCTGGTGCACGACGAGGCGGAAGTCCGCTCCCTCGTCCAGCTGGGCGGCCAGCATCCCGGGCGGCGCCTGAACCTGCATGGCGAGCACGGTCTGGGCCGCTACGCCGGCCAGGACCAGCGCGTCGTCATACTGCTCGTCGCTGAGCGGCCCCGGCCGGTCGCGGTAGAGGTTGAGGGCGCCGATCCGGATACCTCCCACCTGGAGGGGAAAGCCGAAGATGGCCCGAGCGCCCGCCTCCACCGCCGGGGGCGTGAACGCCAACCAGCGGGGTGTGCTGGGGGCAGCCAAGTCGGGCTCGATCACAGGCCGGTCCGAGCGGTAGGCGTCCACGCACGGCCCCTCCCCCAGCGTGTACTGCAACTCCTCGATCAGCGCGCTCACCTCGTTGCTGGAGCACACCGAACCCTTCTGCACCTCCCCGTCCATGAGCAGGATGCCCGCGCCGCTCATCCCGGAGATGTCGGCGCACACCTCACACAAGCGGGCCGCATCCGGTTCGGTCACCCCCCCGGAGGAGAGCTTGGTCAGGATCCGCAACAGCCGGTCGCCGGCCACTCAGCGCCACCAGCAAAAGCCACTGGTCCCGCCGGCCCCAGATCCCACATCGCCACCGGCCATTGTGCGCCTCTCGTCCACAAGGGGGAGGCGCCCAACAGGGTCCAGATCCAACGCGCACCCGAACTCGCTCGGTCGAAGACCGAGCTACTCGCATCCGTTCCCTACCCGGGCGAGCGAATCGCCACGCACCGACCCGGCCCGGCCCGGCCCGGCCGGCGCAACAGATACCCAGGGACGAATCCTGATCCGGGTTCGACACGCCCGCGTCCGGCACGGCCCCAAGGGCAGAACCTGTCGCTGGCCTGCTTCGCGTTTTCTGGCCTTCAGGGCGTCCGGTTGTTGGGTCGGAGACGGTGACGTCCTTGCCCACTGGGGGCAAGGACGCCGGTACCCGTCGTCGCGGCTTGGCGTCAGAACAGGATGCTGTCGTCGTCGTGGTGGAGTTTGTCGTAGTGCGACCGACCATCACCGAGAGGATCGTCCGAAGACGAGCCGAAGCGCGTCGGCCTCTCGGACCCGCTGTCCCCGTACGAGCGGTAGCCGTACCCGTAGGGGTCGTTGCAGCCGTAATACCCGTTCCCGTAGCCGTACCCGCAGCCGGAGTCGTACCGGTCGTAGTAGTAGCCGTCGTAGTCGCCGTAGCGGTCGCGGTAGGAACCGTACCGGCCGTCGCGGCGGGATCGGTCGTAGCCGGTACGGTCGGAGCCGCGGCGGTTTCGGCCGGAGTCCCGGGCCCCGCCGCGGCCGCCGGAGTGACCGCGGTCGCCGGAGGCCGTGATCGGCCGGTCGGCCGGCTTCTGGGCGGTGTCCGCCCATGCCGGCGCGGCCAGGCCGAGGGCCAGGGTGACGCCGGCCAGTGTGGTGAGCAGCTTGCGCATTCATTCCTCCTTCGTCCCCCTGGAACGGCCGGGGTGTGGGCCGACAAGGGAGGCGTCCGTCAGTGCGCTGTATTGGTTGCAGGGCGGCTGACCCCCAGCGAACACCTGCTTGCGCCCAGAAATAGACAAATGGGTTACATCGAACGGGTTTGTAACTCCGGTCCCTATCTCTTCGCGACGCATTGGATCGACGAGGAGGGGAGCTGGAGATGAAGAGGAGCGTGGCGCTGGCGGTCGCGACCGCCCTGGCCGCGGCGGGGTTGGGGACCGCGGAGTGGGCTCGAGCATCGTCGTCGACAGCGGGTACGTCGACGCCGACCGCCGGGGTGCGCGACGCCCCTCCCGTGTTCACCGGGACCGTGCTCAGCGCCTTCTTCGGCGACCACGACCGTCCGAGGGTGACATCCGAGGTCGTCCCCGGGGCCGTCCGCACGTTCCGGAGCTACCAGGCCGCCGCCACCGAAGCCGGCCTGAGCCGCATCTACGCCGGGGTGCACACCCGCCTCGACCACCGGGCCGGGGCCGTGCTCCGGAAACGGGTCGCCACCTTTGTCCTCCGTCAATCGGGCTCGAGACGCTTCGGATCCTCCTCCCGTGGCTGAACGTCCCGCCGCTCACGGTGTAACCCCGGCCCGTATTGTCCTGGCGAGCGAGGAGGAGCGGGTGGCGGAGCGCGGCGGAGGGCGGGCGCCGAGGGGCGGTCCGGGGCCGGCGGGCCGGCCCCTCCACGTCGTGCGGGCGGTTGACGCCTACCGCGACTGGGAGGAGCTCTACGCCGACAACGTCGTCCGCCTCTACCGGCTGCTCTACTCCAAGGTCGGCAACCGGACCGACGCCGAGGACCTCACCACCGAGGTGTTCCTGGCCGCCTTCGGGCCGCTGCGCCTCGAAGCGTCGCGGGGCGAGGTGCGGGCCTATCTGGCCAAGACGGCGCACACCGTGCTGGCCTCGTTCTGGCGCCGCCGGCTGGGGAGGGAGATCACCGGCATCGATCTCGACGCCGCCGAGGAGTTCCTCGAGCGGCCGCCGCCCGACGGCCACACCGCCCGCCGGGCCCAACACATCCTCGCCCGGCTGCCGGCCCGTTCCCGGCGCATCCTCGAACTGCGCTTCCTGGAACGGCAGTCGCTGCGGGACAGCGCCGACGCCATGGGGATCACCGTCGGGAACGCCAAGGTGCTCCAGCACCGGGCACTACGGATGGCCGCCCAGGTGCGAGAGGAGGAATCATGAGCCCGCTCCGTCGCCGAAGTCGACGCCGCCCCTCCGAGGCCGTGGCGGACAACGCCCCCATCCCCGCCGGTCCCGTCGACGACGAGGAGGCGGCCGCCCTGCGGGCCGCCATCGAACTGCGGGCCGCCCAGCCGGCGGCCGACCTCCCCGCGCCGGAGTTCGTCGACGGGTTGCGCCGCCGGCTGGGCGAACTCGAGGGCGAAGGACCTCCAGCGCGGCTGGGCCGGCGCGCATTCTTGACCGTGGCCGGCGCCGGGGCCGGGGCGGTGGCCGCCGGCGTCGCCGGGGCCGTCGTCGATCGGACGCTCCTGCAGCCGCCGTCCCATGCCTCAGAGGCCCAGGGTTCGGCGGCCCAGGGGGCGCTGGACCCCATCGGCGCCGGCTGGGTCCGGGTGGCCGGGCTTGACGAGGTCACGGGCCGCACGGTGTCCTTCACCACGCCCAACGTCGTGGGCTTCGTCACCGAACGGGCGGGAGACCTGGTCGCCGTCTCCGGCGCCTGCTCCCACCAGGGGTGCCTGCTCCGGCTGAACGAGGGGGCGGAACGGCTCGACTGTCCGTGCCACCGCACGGCCTTCTCCGCTGAGGGGCGGCTGCTCTTCCACCAGCTCGACACTGCGCCGCCTCCGCTGGCCCGGCTCCAGGTGCGCCGCAACGGCGACGCCGTCGAAGTGCTGCTGCCCGAGCAGGCGTAGCCCCAGCCGGAGTAACGGCAGCCTGCTGTAACCCCCGCTCGTATCTGTAGGGCGGAAGACCTCGAATCGGGCCTGTGCCCGAAAACGCCCAGAAAGGTGGACTCATGTCCTTTCCGTTCTCGCGCCCCGCCGGCCTGGCGGTGGCGATCGGCACGCTGGCCGCCGTCGGGTTGACGGCGTGCGGCGGAGCGACGCACGCCGCCACGAAGGCGGCAGCCGCCACCACGCAGGCGGCTCCCGCCGCCCACGCCCACGCCGAGGTGCCCGCGGCGGCCGCCCAGCCGGCCGTCGCCACTTCGGCGGTCACCATCGACAACTTCTCGTTCACGCCGGCCGCCATCAAGGTCAAGGCCGGCACCACCGTGACCTGGACGAACAGCGACGAGGAACCCCACAGCGTCGTGTCGTCAGAGGAGCCCATGCGATCCCACACCCTGGCCGGCCCGAACAACACCTTCATGCACGCCTTCTCCAAGCCCGGGACCTACCACTACAACTGCGGCATCCACCCGTTCATGCACGGCACCGTGGAGGTGACGGCATGAACCCCGCCAACCCCGACGACGCCTTCAACAGCGAGCTCAGCCGCCGCCGCTTCCTGCGCCACGCGGCCTGGGCCGGGGCGGCGGTGGCCGTCACCGTCACCGGTGGCGTGGTGACGAGCAAGGTCCTCGGCCAGGGCAGCCCGGCGCCGAAGACCGAGGACTTCACCTTCGTCCAGATCTCCGACAGCCACATCGGCTTCACCGGCGCCGCCAACCCCGACGTGACCAAGACCTTCCAGAGCGCCCTCGACGTCGTCAACGCCCTGCCGGCCCGGCCCGACTTCGTCGTCCACACCGGCGACCTGACCCACTACTCGACCCCGGCGCAGTTCGACCAGGTCAAGCAGATGCTCTCCACCCTCCGGACGAGCCAGGTCGTCGTCATCCCCGGCGAGCACGACTCCACCGACGACG
>JAUZEX010000193.1 GCA_030838815.1 Actinomycetota bacterium | reverse complement strand
CCGTGGCCCGTCACGGCGCGGCGGTGGCGGTCATGCCAGAAGCGGCGGCGCGGATGGCTCCGGCTCGGGCGGTGGTCGAGCGGATCGTCGCCGAGGGCGCCACGGTCTACGGGGTGACGACGGGGTTCGGGGCCCTGGCGTCGGTGAAGGTCTCGCCGGCCGAAGCCCGTCGCCTCCAGATCTCGCTGGTCCTCAGCCACGCCGCCGGGATGGGCGATCCGGTCGAGGCCGAGGTCGTCCGGGCCATGATGCTGCTCCGGGCCCGGACGCTGGCCGCCGGGCTCTCCGGGGCCCGGCCGGTGCTGGTGGAAGCACTGGTCGCCCTGCTCGGCGCCGGCCTGACTCCGGTGGTGCCCGAGCTCGGCAGCCTCGGCGCCTCTGGCGACCTGGCCCCCCTGGCCCACGTGGGAGCCGTCCTCACCGGGTCGGGCGAGGTGGTCGACGCCGGTGGGCGGCAGCTGCCGGGGGCCGAGGGGCTGGCCGCGGCCGGGCTCGACCCGGTCGTGCTCGAGGCGAAGGAAGGGCTGGCGCTCCTCAACGGCACCGAGGGGATGCTGGCCCACCTGTGCCTGGCGCTGGCCGACCTCGACCGGCTGGCCGCCACCGCCGACGTGGCCTGCGCCATCACCGTCGAGGCGCTCCTCGGTACCGACGCCACCTACCGGCCCGAGCTGCACACCATCCGGCCCCATCCTGGCCAGGAGCGGAGCGCGGCCAACCTCCGGCGCCTCCTGGCCGGCTCCGAGATCGTGGCCGGCCACGGCCCGTCCGACCACGCGGTGCAGGACGCCTACTCGTTGCGCTGCGCCCCCCAGGTCCACGGTGCCAGCCGCGACGTGATCGCCTTCGCCCGCAGTGTGGTGGAGCGGGAGCTGGCCTCGGTGACCGACAACCCGGTGGTCCTCATCGACGCGGCGGGCGACGGCGGCGCCGGCGAGGTGGCCTCGACCGGCAACTTCCACGGCCAGCCGCTCGCCTTCGCGGCCGACTTCTGCGCCATCGCCCTGGCCGACCTGGCGTCGATCTCGGAGCGCCGTACCGACCGCCTCATGGACCCGGCCCGTTCGCAGGGCCTCCCCGCCTTCCTGGCCGTCGAGGCCGGCATCAACTCGGGGTTCATGCTGGCCCACTACACGGCGGCGGCGGCCGTCAACCGGCTGCGCACCCACGCCACCCCGGCGTCGATCGACTCGATCTCCACCAGCGGCGGCCAGGAGGACCACGTGTCGATGGGCTGGAACGGCTGCCGCAAGCTACGGACATCGATCGCCGACGCGGCCCGGGTCCTGGCCATCGAGATCCTCTGCGCCGCTCAGGCGCTGGAGCTGCGCCGGGAGGGCGGGGGTCAGCGCCCGTCGCCAGAGACGGAGGCGGTCATCGCCAGGCTGCGGGCCGAGGTGGCGGCCCTGCCGACCGACCGGTTCCTGGCCCCCGACCTGGCCGCCGCCGAGCGGTTGGTGCGGTCGGGAGCCCTGCTGCCAGGCTGGATCGAGTGATACACGACGTGCTCACCGGACACGGCTGGCGGGGGCGCCGGAGGCGCCCAGAATGACCGTGACCGGCCTGCGCCAGGTGGCGCAACGAGTGGAGAACCTCGACCGGGCGGTGCACTTCTACGAGGACGTGCTCGGCGCCCGGCTGCTGGGCCGGTTCGACCCGCCGGGTTTCGCCTTCTTCGACCTCGGTGGAGTCCGCCTCCTGCTCGAGGGGGGCGCGCCGCCGGCGATGCTGTACCTCGAGGTGCCCGACGTCGAGGCGGCCTACGCCACGCTGACGGCTCGCGGCGTCGTGTTCGAGGGCGAGCCCCACGCCGTCTTCACCGACGAGGGCGGGCTGTTCGGAGCGCCCGGCGGCGAGGAGTGGATGGCCTTCTTCCGCGACTCCGAGGGCAATCTGGTGGGCCTCTCTTCACGGCGGGGGTGACGTAGGCTCGCCGGCGTGGGCGCCGCCGAGCCCTTTCCTCGCTTGACGACGCCGGGCCCGCCCCCGACGTCCCCCGGCGTACCCCGACGGTGCCGCACCTGGTTGGCCGAGGCCGCGCTGCGCTGCCTGGAGAACAACCTGCACCCCGACGTCGCCGAGGACCCGGAGCACCTCGTGGTGTACGGCGGCCGGGGCAAGGCGGCCCGGGACCAGGCCAGCCTGGCCGCCATCAAGGCGACCCTCGTCGACCTGGCCGCCGACGAGACCCTGCTGGTGCAGTCGGGCAAGCCGGTGGCGGTCTTCCCGACCCACCCCTTCGCCCCCCGGGTGCTGATCGCCAACTCGCTCCTGGTGCCGGAGTGGGCCACGTGGGAGGAGTTCTGGCGCCTCGAGGCCCTGGGACTGACGATGTACGGCCAGATGACCGCCGGATCGTGGATCTACATCGGCACCCAGGGGATCGTGCAGGGCACCTACCAGACCTTCCTCGCCCTGGCCGCCAAGCGGTTCGGCGACACCCTGGCCGGGCGGGTCGTGCTGACCGCCGGGCTCGGGGGCATGGGCGGCGCGCAGCCGCTGGCCGTGACCATGAACGGCGGGGTGGCGCTCTGTGTCGAGGTGGACCCCGCCCGGCTGCGGCGCCGGCTCGACACCGGCTGGCTCGACGAGGAGGCCGGCTCGTTGGAGGCCGGGCTGCGCCGGGCCCGGGCGGCGGCCGACGCCGGGAAGGCCGTTTCGATCGGGGTCGTGGCCAACGCCGCCGACGCCTTCCCGGCACTGCTGGCGGCGGACGCGCCGGTCGATGTCGTCACCGACCAGACCAGCGCCCACGACCCGCTCCACGGCTACGTGCCGCCCGGACTGTCGCTGGAGGAGGCCGTCGCCCTGCGGGCGTCGGACCCGAAGGACTACGTCCGCCGGGCCCGGGCCGGGATGGCGCTGCACTGCGACGCCATGGCGGGCTTCGCCGCCGCCGGTGTCGAGGTCTTCGACTACGGCAACTCGCTGCGGGCCGGGGCGGTCGACGGCGGGCTCGACCGCCAACGGGCCTTCTCCTATCCCGGCTTCGTGCCCGCCTATCTCCGGCCGCTGTTCTGCGAGGGGATGGGCCCGTTCCGCTGGGTCGCCCTGTCGGGCGACGCAGCCGACATCGCCGCCACCGACGCCGCCGTCCGCCGGGCCTTCCCCGACGACGACGGGCTCCAGCGGTGGCTGCGCCTCGCCTCGGAGCGGGTGCCGTTCCAGGGCCTCCCGGCCCGGATCTGCTGGCTCGGCTACGGACAGCGCGACGCCGCCGGCCTCGCCTTCAATGAGCTGGTCCGCCGGGGAGAGGTGGGGGCGCCGATCGTGATCGGGCGCGACCACCTCGACTCGGGCTCGGTCGCCTCGCCCTACCGGGAGACGGAGGCGATGGCCGACGGCTCCGACGCCATCGCCGACTGGCCCATCCTCAACGCCCTGCTCAACGTGGCCAGCGGCGCGGCCTGGGTGGCCGTCCACCACGGCGGCGGCGTGGGGATGGGCCGCTCCATTCACTCCGGCGCCCAGGTGGTGGCCGACGGGACCGATGACGCCGCCCTCCGGCTGTCGCTCGTGCTGCGCAACGACCCCGGGACGGGCGTCGTCCGCCATGCCGACGCCGGCTACCCCGAGGCCGCCGCCGTGGCCCGGCAACGCGGCGTACGGATGCCGATGCTCCCCGACGCGGGCGGCGGGGGCGGGGCGGGGCCGGGCAACGGGGTGGCGGAGTGAGCGAACCGACTGCCGCGCTCCTCGTCCGGGGCGCATCACAGGTCGTCACCTGCGTGGGGAGGCGGCCGTTCGATCTGGGCCTGATCGAGGGCGGCGCCGTTCTCATCCGGGGCGGCAAGGTGTGGTGGGTCGGGCCGGACTCCGAGCTGCCGACCGGCCTCGGCGACGTGCCGGAGCTCGACGCCGGCGGCGGCTGCGTGCTGCCGGGGTTCGTCGACGCCCACACCCACCTGGCCTTCGCCGGCGACCGGGCCGCCGAGCACGAGGCCCGACTGCGGGGCGACCGCTACGAGACGGGCGGGATCATGACGACGGTGGCCTCCACGCGGGCCGCCACCACCGAGGCGCTGGTGGCCGAGACGGAGGCCCGGGCCCGCTCGGCGCTGGCCTCGGGGACGACGACGCTGGAGGCGAAGTCGGGCTACGGCCTCGACACGGAGACGGAGCGGCGCCTCCTCGAGGTGCTGGCCACGGTGGCCGAGCGGACCCCGCTGCGGATCGTGCCGACCTTCCTCGGCGCCCATCTCCTGCCCGAGCCCGGCTACCTCGACCTCCTCATCGAGGAGATGCTGCCCGTCTGCGCCCCGCTGGCCGAGGGCTGCGACGCCTTCTGTGACATCGGCGCCCTGTCGGTGGCGGAGTCCCGACAGGCCCTCGAAGCGGGGATCGCGTACGGCCTCGTCCCCCGGCTCCACGCCGAGGAGCTGGCCCACACCGGCGGCGCGCTGCTGGCCGCCGAGCTCAGCTGCGCCAGTGCCGACCATCTGGTCCACGCCACCGAGGACGACGCCCGGGCCCTGGCCTTCGCCGGCGTCGTGGCGGTGCTGCTCCCGGCGACATCGTTCTGCCTTCGCTCGGCCTACGCGCCGGCCCGCCGTCTCCTCGACCGGGGAGCGACCATCGCCCTGGCCACCGACTGCAACCCCGGGACGAGCTACACGACTTCGATGCCGTTCGTCATCGCCGTGGCCTGCTCTGAGATGCGGCTGTCGGCCGAAGAGGCGGTCCGGGCGGCGACCGCCGGGGGGGCGGCGGCGCTGCGCCGGCCGGAGCTCGGCCGGCTCACCCCGGGCAGCGCCGGCGATCTGGTCGTCCTGGCCGGGGAGACCTACGCCGACCTCGCCTACCACCCGGGGATGGACCGGGTGGCGGCCGTCGTGGCCGGCGGCGAGATCGTGAAAGGGCCCGGGGCTGCCGTCCCGGGAACAGCGTCATGAGGCCGCGGGACCCGTTGTGGCCCACCGCCGCCGATTGGCTCCGGCACGGCGTGTCTTCCGGAGGGTCACCCCCGACACCGGGCCCGACCGCTGGGGGCTCCCCCGGCGTTCCGGGCGGCCCCGAACCGGAGCTGTCCGTGCTCGGCATTCCGCTGTCGGTGACGTCGATCACGCAGCCCGCTGGCGCCCACCAGACGCCGGGGGCGATCCGGCGCCGGCTGGCCTTCCTGTCGACGTACCACTCGGAGCGCGACGTCGACGTCGGCGAACTGGCCGCGGTCGACTTCGGCGACCTCGCTGAGCAGCCGTCGAACAAGGAGATCGCCTCCGCCGCCCGCGACGTCGTACGGGAGGCGCCGATGGCCGTCCTCCTCGGCGGCGACAACGCCGTCACCTACCCGGCGATGCTCGGCATGGCCGGCGATGGCATCGAAGGGTGGGGGCTGGTGACACTCGACGCCCACCATGACGTCCGGACCTACGAGGGCCGGCCCGGGAACGGATCGGCCGTCCGGGCGTTGATCGACGCCGGGCTCCCCGGCAACCAGGTCGTGCAGGTCGGCATCGCCGGGTTCTCCAATTCCGTCGCCTACCGGCGCTGGTGCGACGAGGTTGGGATCGACGTGGTGACGGCGGCCGAGGTCCGCTTCGGGACGATCGAGGACGTGCTGGTGGAGGCGTTCGACCGCCTCGCCCTGTCGGTCGACCACCTCTACGTCGACCTCGACGTCGACGTCGTCGACTCGGCCTATGCCCCCGGCTGCCCCGGCTCCCGGCCGGGGGGCCTGTCGCCCGGGGAACTGCTGGCCGCCGCCTTCCTGGCCGGACGCAATCCCCGGGTCCGGGCCGTCGACATCGTCGAGGTCGACCCCGTCCGTGACGTCGGCGACCGGACGGTCGACGTCGCCGCCCTCTGCCTCCTCAACGCCGCCGCCGGCCTCCACGAACGGCTCCGGTAGTCGCGCCGATGGGGCGGGAGGCGACCGGGACCATCCGCACGGCGGAGGGGAAGGGCAAGGCCAAGGTCCTGCTGGAGACCGAGGAGCTCATCTTCCGGGGCGAGGTGCGGGCCAAGGTACCGTTCCGGGCCTTGACGGTCATCGAGCCGGGGCCTGGCGGCCTGCGACTCGTCTGGCCCGACGGGGAGGCCGTCGTCGACCTGTCCGACGTCGAGTCGTCCCGCTGGGCCGACCGGATCAGGAACCCGGCCGGCCTCCTCGACAAGCTGGGGGTGAAGGACGGGACCAGGGTCGCGGTCCTCGAGCCGGACTACGAGGGGTTCGCCGACCCCGACTTCGCGGCCGAACTGGCCACCCGCCGCGTCGAGAGGGTGCCGGACGGGCCCGCCGACGTGGTGGTCTGGGGCGTGGACGACGTGGGCGACCTCGGCCGCCTGGCGTCCCTGATCGGGTGGATCCACCCGGCCGGCGCTCTGTGGGCGGTCTGGCGCAAAGGGCAGCGGGACCTGAACGAGAACCACGTCCGGGAGGCGGCCCTCGACGCCGGCCTCGTCGACGTGAAGGTGGCCCGCTTCTCGGCCACCCACAGCGCCCTGAAGCTGGTCGTCCCAAGGAGCAAACGGGGCATCTGATCCCGGCCCAGGGAGGCCGGTCGGCACGGCTGTCCGGGGTAGCCCGTACGATGGCGACTGGATGACCGCCGAGCCGCTTCCCTTCGACGCGAAAGCATCCCTGTTGGACGGTTTGAACCCCGTCCAGCGGGAGGCCGTCTCCCACCCCGGGGGGCCGATCCTGATCGTGGCGGGGGCCGGGTCGGGCAAGACGCGGGTGCTGACCCATCGGGTGGCGCATCTGATTCGCGATCTCAAGGTGTCGCCGTTCGCCATCCTGGCCATCACCTTCACCAACAAGGCCGCCGACGAGATGAAGGAGCGGGTCGGCCAGCTGGTGGGGCCGGTGGCGCAGAAGATGTGGGTGTCGACGTTCCATTCGGCCTGCGCCCGGATCCTGCGCCGGGAGGCGGCCCACCTCGGGATGCGGTCGACGTTCTCCATTTACGACCAGGCCGACGCCGTCCGCCTGACCGGCTACATCCTCCGCGACATGAACCTGGACCCGAAGCGGCTGCCGCCCCGCCAGGTCCACGCCGCCATCTCGGCGGCCAAGAACGATCTGATGGGCCCGAAGGAGATGCTCGAGGCAGCCCTCACGCCCTACGACAAGAAGATGGCCGAGGTCTACGCCGAGTACCAGAAGCGCCTCACCGACGCCTCCGCCCTCGACTTCGACGACCTGCTGACATCGGCCGTGAACCTGTTCCGGAGCCACCCCGACGTCGCCTCCCAGTGGCGGTCCCGGTTCAGCCACGTGCTCGTCGACGAGTTCCAGGACACCAACGTCGCCCAGTGGGAGCTCGTTCGCACGCTGGCCGAAGAGCACCGCAACATCATGGTGGTGGGCGACGCCGACCAGGCCATCTACCGGTTCCGGGGGGCGGACTTCCGGAACCTCCTGCGGTTCGAGGAGGCCTTCCCCGATGCCTCGGTCATCGTGCTGGAGCAGAACTACCGGTCGACGCAGACGATCCTCGACGCCGCCAACGCCGTCATCGCCAACAACGCCGGCCGGCGCCCGAAGCACCTGTGGACCGACTCCGTCGGCGGCGAGCTGATCTGCCGTTACCTGGGGGAGGACGAGCGGGACGAGGCGCTGTACCTGTCCCGGGAGATCCACCGGCTGGTGGAGGAGTGCGCCTACCGCTACGGCGACCTGGCCGTCTTCTACCGGACCAACGCCCAGAGCCGGGTGCTGGAAGAGGTCTTCGTCCGCAGCGGGATCCCCTACCGGGTCGTCGGCGGGGTGAAGTTCTACGACCGCCGGGAAGTGAAGGACGTCCTGGCCTACCTCCGGGCGCTGACCAACCCCGATGACGAGGTCAGCCTGAAGCGGATCGTCAACGTCCCCAAGCGGGGGGTGGGCGATACGTCGGTGGCCAAGGTTGAGGCCTACACGAGCGAGCGGAATCTGACCTTCGGCGGCGCCCTGGCCCGGGCCATGGACGCCGGCGTGAGCGGAAAGGCCCTGGGCGGCATCCGGGCACTGCTCGACGTCCTCGAGGAGCTGGCCGAGGTCTCGCAGGGCGGCGTGGCCGCCACCATCGAGGCGGTACTGGAGCGCACCGGGTACATGGCCGAGCTCGAGGCGGAACAGTCGATCGAGGCCGCCGGGCGGATCGAGAACCTCCGGGAGCTCGTCGGCGTGGCCCAGGAGTTCGACGAGGCGCTGGAGCGTGGCGACGTCGTCGGGGCGGCGGCCAACTCGGTGGCGGCGGCGCTCGGCGACGACGACGGCGCCGCCGGGGCCGGGCGAGACTCCGGCAACGAGGGCGAGGGCGGCGAGCCTCCGCCGCTGGTCGTGCCGGTCGGCATCCCCCGCCTCCAGGCCTTCCTGGAGGCCCTGTCGCTGGTCACCGACATGGACGAATACGACCCCGAGCAGAGCGCCGTGACCCTGATGACGCTCCACTCGGCCAAGGGCCTGGAGTTCCCGGTGGTGTTCATGACCGGGCTGGAGGAGAACGTGTTCCCCCACGTCCGGTCCCTGGGCGACCCCGAGCAGCTCGACGAGGAGCGCCGCCTCTGTTACGTCGGCATCACGCGGGCCCGGGAGCGCCTCTACCTGTGCCATGCCTGGTGCCGGAACCTGTTCGGCTCCACCCAGTACAACCCGGCCAGCCGGTTCCTGGCCGAGATCCCCGAGCAGCTCGTCCGCCTGACCGGCCGGACCGCACCGGGCCGGGGCTCGATCCGTGAGCGCCAGCTGGGGACGGGCGTCGTCGGCGCCCCCCGGGGCCCCGGCGGCGGCCCGGTGACGGGCGCCTCCGGCGCCGAGAAGCTCGGCCTGAGGGTTGGCGACGACGTCGCCCACGACAAGTTCGGCGAAGGCGTGATCATGGGCATGAAGGGCGACGGCGACAAGACCGAGGCCCTCGTCAACTTCCGCGACGTCGGCGAGAAGTGGCTCCTCCTGTCCTGGGCCCCCCTGAAGCGGATCGACAACTAAGCCCCCGGGTCCGCCCCGCCGAGGCCCGCCGCCTCCGCCGCGGCCCCCTCCAGCCCCGGCCCCCGAGACCGCCCCGGAGGTCGGCGAGATCGCAACCCCCCGGCCACCGCCACAGGTTGCGCCTTCGCCGCCGGTTCAGGCGGGGGGCGAGGCAGGGGGGAGGGCGGAGCGGTGGGGGGGCCGTGAGTTCGGGTGGGGTGACGGGTGAGCGACAATGCAGGCATGGCTGAGGAGCCGGAGTGTCACAAGGTCGAGTGGGTCCGCCTGGAGATCGGGGAGCGGTCGTGGCGGGTCAAGCTCGAATACGGCTGAGACGAGCAGTGGGCGG
>JAUZEX010000077.1 GCA_030838815.1 Actinomycetota bacterium | reverse complement strand
GTCGGGACGACGAAACGGGCGGTGGGCATCCTGTCGGAGCGCGACATCGTGGCCGCGCTGGCATTGGGCGCCGATCCCGACGAGGCGACGGCGGCCCGGGGCATGAGCTCCGACGTCGTGTCGGTCCGTCCCGGCGACGTCGTGTACGACGCGGCCGTCGACATGCTCGATCTCGGCATCCGCCACGTCCCCGTCCTCGACGAGCGGGGCGCGGTGCTGGGGATGGTCTCGGTCCGCGACCTGCTGCGGCCGCTTCTGATGGGAACCCTCGGCCGTTGAGTGAAGCGCCGTGAAACCACCCGAGTTGCCGCTGCTGCACACGCTGCGGTCGTGCGGCTTGGACGATCTGCGCCACGACGCCACTGCCGCCGCGGTGCTCCGCCGGTTCCCGGCGATCGATCACCGGAAGGACATGGAGCGTTTCCCCTCGCCGAAGGAACCCCTGGCCCGATCGTGATAGGAACCGTCCCTGTGGAGCCGCCCCCCGGGTACCCGACGCAGTTCGAGGCCGACGTCGTCCTGAGCGACGGGGGGACGGTTCTGATCCGTCCGATCAGGGCCGACGACGCCCCCGCCCTCGCCCGTTTCCACGAGGGCCTCTCCCCGGAGAGCGTGTACCTCCGGTACTTCTCGCCCCATCCCCATCTCTCCGAAAAGGAACTGACGTTCCTGACCACCGTCGACTACCGGTGGCGGATGGCCCTGGTGGCGATCCTCGGCGACGAGATCATCGGCGTGGCCCGCTACGAGGGGAAGGAGGGCACCACCGACGCCGAGGTCGCCTTCCTGGTCGACGACCGCCAGCACGGTCGGGGCATCGCCACCGTCCTCCTCGAGTGGCTCGCCGCCGCCGCCCGGGAGGCCGGCATCACCGAGTTCTACGCCACCACGCTGTGGGAGAACCAGAAGATGCTGGCCGTCTTCCGCGAGGCGGGGTTCGAGACCAGGACCCGGGTCGGTGGCAGCGAGGTCAGCGTCCGCTTCCCGGTCGCCGACAGTAACGATCTGGCGGTGGCCGTCGCCCGCCGCGAGCACCGGGCCGAGTCCCGGTCGGTGGGCCGACTCCTGGCTCCCCGCTCCATCGCCGTCATCGGCGCCGGCACCGGCCGGTCGGGGATCGGCCACCAGGTGTTCAAGAACCTCCTGGCCGGCGACTTCCAGGGGCCCGTCTATCCGGTCAACGCCAAGACCGGCCACGTCGGAGGCGTCAAGGCCTACCCATCGGTGCTCGACATCCCCGACGAGGTCGACCTGGCGATCATCTGCGTGCCGGCCGCCGCCGTCCCCGAGATCGTCGAGCAGTGCGCCGCCAAGCAGGTCGGCGGCATGGTCATGATCACCGCCGGCTTCGCCGAGGCCGGCCGCGAAGGCGCCGACGTCGAACGGGAGATCGTGCACCTCGCCCGCCGTCACGGGATGCGCATGATCGGTCCCAACTGCATGGGCGTGGTCAACACCGCGGCCTCGGTGTCGATGAACGCCACCTTCGCCCCCGGTGTCCCCCGCCCCGGCCGGATGGCGCTGTGCTCCCAGTCCGGCGCAATCGGCATCGCCGCCCTCGACCTGTCGTCCCGGCTCGGGCTCGGCATCTCGACCTTCGTCTCCGTCGGGAACAAGGCCGACGTCAGCGGCAACGACCTCCTCCAGTACTGGGAGGACGACCCCGACACCGACGTCGTCCTCATGTACCTGGAGTCCTTCGGGAACCCGGGCAAGTTCCACCGCATCGCCCGGCGGGTCGCCGGCCGCAAACCCATCGTGGCCGTGAAGAGCGGGCGGTCGGCTGCCGGCAGCCGGGGGGCGTCGTCGCACACCGCCGCCCTCGCCAGCCCCGACCTCGCCGTCGACGCCCTCTTCCGCCAGACCGGGGTGATCCGGGTCGACACGATGGAGCAACTCTTCGACACCGCCTCGGTGCTGGCCCACCAGCCGCTGCCGGCCGGTCGGCGGGTGGCCATCGTCGGGAACTCGGGCGGCCCGGGTGTGCTCGCCGCCGACGCCTGCGCCTCCGCCGGGCTCGAGGTCCCCGAACTATCGCCTACCACTCAGGACGCACTCCGGGGCTGCCTGCCGCCGGCCGCCGGAGTCCGCAACCCGGTCGACATGATGGCCGCCGCCGGGCCCGGCACCTACCAGCAGGCGCTGCGGATCCTCCTTTCCGACCCTGAAGTCGACGCCGTGATCGTCGTCTGCACCCCCACCCTGGTCACGTCGCTCGACGCCGTCGCAACCGCCATCGCCGAAGTGGCCGCCGAGCCGTGGGACAAGCCATTGGTGGCCAACCTCGTCGGCACCGAGGGCATCCCCGAAGCCCTGCAGGGGCGGCGGACCGTCCCGTCGTTCCCGTTCCCCGAGACCGCGGCCCAGGCCCTGGCCCGGGCCGCCTGGTACGGCGAATGGCGGCGACGCCCATCGGGGACCGTGCCCCAACTCGAGGGCATCGACATCCGGGGCCCCCGCCGCCTGATCGACGAGTTCCTGGCCTCCCGACCCGACGGCGGGTGGCTCGACCCGGTCCTGGGCGGCGAGGTCCTCGGCGCGTTCGGAATCCCGGTCGCCCCGCTCGTGGCCGTGGGATCGGCCGCCGAGGCCGCCGCAGCCACCGCCCGCATTGGCGTGCCCGTGGCCCTGAAGGCCGCCGGCATCCTCCACAAGACCGACGTGGGCGGGGTCCGCCTCAACCTGGTCACACCCGAAGCTTCCGCGGCCGCCTACGACGAGATGGCCGACCGGCTCGCCGCCATCGGCCGTGACGGCGATGAAGGCGCCGAGCGGATGACCGGAGCGCTCGTGCAGGCCATGGCCGGCACCGGCCTCGAGACCATCGTCGGCCTCGTGCGGGACCCCGCCTTCGGGCCACTCATCATGTTCGGCCTCGGTGGCATCGCCGCCGAGCTGATCGGCGACCGCGCCGTGCGAGTGGCGCCGCTCACCGACCAGGACGCCTCCGAACTGGTCCGCTCCCTGCGGTCCTCCCCGTTGCTGTTCGGCTACCGCGGGTCCCCCGCCGCCGATATCGCCGCCCTCGAGGACCTCCTGCTCCGCCTCTCCGTCCTCGGCCAGCAGCTGCCCGAGATCGCCGAGATGGACCTCAACCCCGTCATCGCCGGCCCCACCGGGGTCGTGGCCGTCGACTGGCGGATCAGAGTGACTCCCGCGGAACGCCACCCCGAACGAGACCTCCGCCGCCTGCGCTGACCGCTCAGGCGGCGAAGAGGCCGCGTCGTCGAGGGGCCAGAGCTAGACGAGGCCGGCCACGTTGGTGATCACAGTCCTTCTCCTCTATCGGACCGAGCCCGGACGGGCGCCGGCGCAGACGGCTCGGGACGGGCATCCCGGGCACTCGGTTGGGTCCACCCGGTGCGCCAAGGCGCCCTCAAAGGCCCAGCAACGACGGCAGCCGGGGCACACGAAGCGATCAAAGGCGGGGGAGGCAATCGCCCACAGCCCCCGGTGCCCGCAGACCGGACAGCGCATCCGGGGTGGCGGGTCGGCGTGGGCGACGAAGCGGCAGCTGGCGTTCTCGGTGCTCATGGCTCCTCCGAGCGCGGAGGAAGCGGCCGCTCGGCGGGACCGAGAGCTGCCGCCTCATCCGGCGATGTCAGACGTTGTGGGCGTATCGGTCCTGCGCTGAGGAATCCGGCGAAAACTCGCTTCACTGCACCATCGCACTCTGCGAGTCCGGACTGTCAGGGGCGATGGTCCCGATCGGCGGACCGAAGGTCCCGGGCACGAGCGCCGTCGAGGCCCTAGCGTGACCAGCGGAGCAGACCGCCTTTGCCGCGCCGGCACCGTCACGAGCGAGGAGGAGACCCGTGGGCGTCAAGTGCATCGTCGTGGGAACGGACGGTTCGGAGCACACCGGGCGAGCCAGCCGGTGGGCCGCCGACCTGGCCGCCCAGACCGGCGCCGAGGTGGTCGCCGTCCACGCGGTCGGCCTGCTGGTCAACACCCCGGCCGGCCCGGTGCCCAACACGCCGGCGCTCCACGAGAAGCTCCGAGTCCAGCTCGAGGGCGAGTGGACCGACGAACTCCGGGCCGCCGGGGTGCCCGTCCGGTGCCGGCTGGAGGAAGGCGGCTCCGTGACCGCCCTGCTCCGGGTGGCCGACGACGAGGGCGCCGACCTCGTCGTCGTCGGCAGCCGCGGCGCCGGCGGCTTCTCCGAGCTCCACCTCGGCAGCACGAGCCACCAGGTCGCCCTCTACGCCGACCGGCCGGTGACGATCGTCCCGCCACCGGGGCGGCCCCGCCCGCTGGGGTGAACGGAGGGTTCCACCGTTGCGTTGCACCGTCGTCACAACAGGGTGATCCCCCCTGCTCGCCGTCCCTCCGCCGCGACGTCTTCGGCGTTGGCAGTCACGGGCTGGCGTCCGCCTCCAGCAGGTTCTGAAGGTCCTCGGGGGTGTTGCGTTCCGGGTCATAGTCCACTGCCGCGATCCCTGCTATCGGGTCCAGTTCCACGGCGGACACGCCAGGAAGGGAGGAGAGAAGCCGGCGGGTGGTGACGGCACCGCCGCTGCGGCACGCCAACCCGTCGACGGGGAGGAACACCCGGTGTCCGAGAGCCGTTTGGTCGTGGTCGTCTGGGCCGTCCCCGGCTGCCGGAGCCGGGACGGCCGGCACGCCTGCTTCGATCCGCTGGGTGAAGTCCTGCACGAACTTCATCACCGACTCGGCCACGATCTCGAACCCGGCGACGCGGTCGACGGCGCTCCCGAACACTCCGAAGGGTGGGCGGTACCGCCCGACGAGCCCGATCTGGGTGATCCGGCAGCCGCGGAAGTCGGCGGGAGCGAGTTCAAGGACGGCTTCCAGCACGGGGAACAGGTTCCGATGCCCCTTGTCCCACCACGACAACGCCAGGCGGGAACGTTCGTCCTTGACCACAAGGCCGCCGACACGGACCGTCACCGGGCGCGTCACCTCGACGCCGGCCAGCCGCACGCGGAGATCGAGCCGACCGGTCCCGTCGCAGCGAACCCCACCCGGCACGGTCAGCGTGTGATCGGCGGCGATGACCGTCCAGACGTCTTCGTAGGGCCGCTTGATGTAGGCGTAGCGGTGGATCTGGCGCCAACCGGGGTCGGCGAGCTGGTGCTCGTGCAGGGCAGTCATGGGTCCCACTCCTTGTCAGGTCCAGCCGGGCGAGCCGGGAAGTCGGAGAACCGAGAAGGCCAGCCGTCGCGGCCGCTGCCGCCCTCCGTGGCTCAACCAGTTAAGGATCGTCCACCCGGCCCTGGCGACGCGAGGGCCGGGAGTCCCATTGCCGCAGGAAGTACTGGCGGGGGCGAGTGACCTTCGGCCCTGCCGGAGCCGACGGAATGTGGCGCATGCTGGCTGGCAGAGGAACTGGGGACGTCAGCCCGGAGGTGCGCCATGCTCGTCGTCATCGCCGTCGGAGGAAAAGGCCTGCTCGACCCGGAAGGCACGGAAGTCGGCGCGCAGCGGGCCGGGGCCAGGGCCGCGGTCGGCGCCATCGCCGCCATCGCCCGTCACCACCGGGTGGTCGTGACCCATGGCAGCTCCCCCCAGGTCGGCCTTCGGGCCTACCAGAGCGCGCTGTACCGCAAGGCCCCCGAGCCGACCCTCGACCTGGTCGAGGCCGAAGCCGAAGGGTTCCTCGGCTACCTCCTCCAGCAGGAGCTCGAAAACGCGCTGCGAGACCGCGAGGTGGCCACGCTGCTCACCCAGGTCCAGGTCGACCCCGACGATCCCGCCTTCGGCCGGCACCGCAAGCTCGTGGGGCCCGTCCTGGCCCCGGTCGATGCCGAGCGGATGACCCGGGACCGGGGGTGGGAGGTGGAACAGGTCGGTGCGGGCTTCCGCCGGGCCGTCCCGTCCCCGGAGCCCCTGGCCATCGTGGAGCTCCGGACGATCAAGCGCCTGAGCGAGGCCGGAGTGGTCGTCATCTGCGCCGGCGGCGGCGGCATCCCGGTCCGTTGCGACGCCGACGGCGCCCTCCGCGGAGTGGACGCCGTCATCGATAAGGACCGCTCGGCCGCCCTCCTCGCCACCCTGCTCGGGGCGGACCTGCTGCTCTACCTGACCGACGTCCCCGCTGTGGCGGCCGACTTCGGCAGCGCCTTCGTCCGGCCGATCCTGCACGTGACCCCGGCAGAGTTGCGCTCCCACCGCCTCGACCCCTCCACCATGGGCCCCAAGGTCGAATCGGCCTGCCGGTTCGTGGAGCGGACCGGGAAGCGGGCGGCCATCGGCGCCGTGGCCGACGCCGCCGCCCTCTGCGCCGGGGAGGCCGGCACCCAGATCGTGACGCTCGAGCGGCTCGGCGACAGTCGGATCAGCGGGGTTCCTGGCGTTTCCGCTCGGTGAGGCGGGCGGCATAGGCGGCGGCCTCGGTGCGTCGGCTCATGCCCAGCGTGGCCAGGAGGTTCGACACGTAGTTCTTGACCGTCTTCTCGGCCAGGAAGACCGTCTCGGCGATCTGGCGGTTGGTGTAGCCCTCGGCGATGAGATCGAGGATCTTCCGCTCCTGGTCACTGAGGCCGGCCAACTCGTCGGCCTCGGGCTTGGCGCGCAGACGCTCCAGGAGTCGGCCGGTGAGCAGAGGGTCGATCAGCGACTCGCCGCGCCCGACGCGGCGGATGGCGTCGACGAGGTCGCTCCCCTTGACCTGCTTGAGCACGTAGCCCGCCGCCCCCGCCATGATGGCGGCGAACAGCGCCTCGTCGTCGGCGAACGACGTAAGCCTGATGCAGCGGATCTCGGGATCACGACCGTGACCGAGATCGCAAAATCAGGTCACTGGCCGCACCTCGAACGTTCCGCCGTTGCGATCCATGTGAAGGCACCGGCTACTTCTCGCATCCGACAGCTGAACTCACCTGGGCACTGATTCTCGCCGCAGTCAGAAACCTGCCGGCGCAGGTGCAATCGATGCGAAGCGGCGGCTGGCAGCTCGGCGTTCGGTATGCCCGTCGTCGCCTGGAGGCATGAGCGAAGGCGGCGACCTGCCGCCCGGACCAGCTCTTCGCCAGCGCGGACGTATTGTCAATCCGCATGGTGCTGAGCGAGCAGAGCCGAGGCCTCGTGGGGACGCCCCGAGCTCGCCCCCGTGGTGCCGCCGGTGACGACGGCTACTTTTCCCTGCAACCCATGGCCGACAACTCCCGTCGCGTTCATTGCCACATGCCCCGGCGTCAGCTCGGAGCCCCACCCCAGATGTTGTTGCACCGGTCGCACACCTCGACGGGGATCACGCCCGCTCGCATGAGCAGCCCAAAGATCCGGCACCCGAGGCAGTAGGCAAAGACCGATTCGAGCGTGGCGGCGACGACCAGGGGCCCCAACACCACGTAGGCCGCCCCGCGCCGGTTCAATCCCAGGGCCAGGAGAGCGGCCGTAGCCGACATGACCGCTCCCATCCCCTGAGCGAATCGCTTGGGAGGGCCCGGGACGAGTTTCGGGACGACCCCGAGCCTGGGTGTGATCACACGAGTCACGAACTGGCCCAGCGGGCTCAGCGTCGGGCCGCTCAACATGCGAACCACAAACCCGTAGGCGATCACGGCCGTGACCCAGGGCTGGTCGAACACGATCGTGGCCAGGCTCAGCAGCACCACGCCGCCGGCCACCAAGCGCGCCGACACCTCATTGACCGGGTCGGGAAACGAGAACCAGGCCCGTCGAGTCGCTACGGACAAATCGTGCCTCCTCACCACTCATCAGGGCGGCTGGCGCCCGTCGTCCTTTCGTCGACTGCTCTGCCCCAAGGCTCGAGCAGGACGTTCAAGAAAGATCCTCCCGGCTCATCAAGACAGGACCCGAGGTGAACCTCGGTCCCCTACACCGCCAACGCCAATTCCCAGCCTCTCATTCCGACTATCTCATCCTCTTTCCCCGTTCCTAGGCCTTCGACGATCAGGAACGAGCGCCTGGCGACAGCTGGCCGACACGCACCGCCGAGCGAGTGTCGACACGTAGTGCCGGACTATGACGCGCTGCGAACACGACGTCCTCTCGCCGGACAGCTCGGACTTCGTCGACGAACGCGACACTCGCGGATCGGTCGCTGCGCACTGTGCGCCGCGCGCCTAGCGGCCCCGCGGCCGGTCGCCCTCTAGCCGAGGTGGACACCGGCCAGCTGCCTGCCTTGGGCCACGAGGCGTCCCGTCCGATCCCAAATGGCGCACTCCTCGTCGACACGATGCGCAGTGATCAGTTGGGCGCGCTGCAGCACGCGTACCGGCCCCGGCGACGGCAGGGCGCGGATGTAGGCGGTCAGCTCGAGGGTGGGTACCCAGCCGGCGAATTCGATGTCAAAGGTGGCGGGCGGGAAGGCGTCCACAGCGAAGAGCAGCGAGATGGGATCGAACGGCTCGTCTTCGGGGAGATGCAGCCAGCCTCGCAGCTCCCCTCGCCCGCTAGGCCTGCTGGACATGAAGCCGGCGCTGTCGGGCTCGAGCCGGACGCCGATCTGTTCCATGATGGCAACTCGGTTACCGTCGGGCAGCCGGGCCACGAGAGGCAAGGTGTCGTCGAAGGCGACCTCGCTCATCACCGTGGTGCCGCCTTCCCAGTACGGGGTGGTCTCCGGATCGAGCCGGCTGGTGGTGATCAGCGCCTCGACGCAAGCCCGCCCGTCTTGGTGCATCTGGGCGCGGACTTGGGAGGCCGAGCGGCCGGCGCGAAGCACCTCGGCCACGATGGCGACGGGCCCCGCGTCGGGTGAGTGCAGGTAGTGGGCGCTGGCCACGATCGCGTGGTCGTGCGGGCTGACGGCCACGGCGGCGCGTCCCAACATGGCGAGGAGGTTGCCGCCGTTGGGCTTGCCGCCGATGGTCCCACTCCGGGTCGATGTCGGCGCTGAACCGCCCTTCCTCGACGATGGCCACGCTGCTGACCTCGTCGAAGCGGGACACCGGCATGGTTGGTGCGGCCATCGTTATCGTGCCGGGAGTCCTGTCATGGAAGTCATCAATTTCTGAACTGGGCCGCATTCTCGATGAGGAATTCCTCGACGGTCCGCGGCTCGTGGCCGAGCAGTTCCTTCAACGTGGTGGTGAGGGTGCTGAGCTCGCCGGCTTCGGCGCTGGTGTCCAGGCTGAGGAGAAGTCCGGCGAACCACTCCGGGATCCCGGCGCCGAGCAGCGCCGAACGACGGTCATCCGCCGACACCGGGACGTACTTGACCTCATGGCCTAGGATCCGGCTCAGCAACTCCGCGATCTCGGGGAAGGTGTAGGCGTCGGGCCCGGACAAGCCATAGGTCCTGCCGCGCAGCGCTGGATCGCGGAGCACCAGGGCTACCGCCTCGGAGAGGTCGCGGATGTCAATGTAGGCCACCCGGCCAGTGGGGGCGGCGCCGGTCCAGCTGTTCTCCGCCGCCACCGAGCTGGCTGCGTAGAACAGGTTGTTGACGTAGCTGGCCGGGCGCAGCAGCGTGTAGGCCAGCCCGGACGCGACGAGGTGGTCCTCGATCTCGGCGTGTAGCTGCCCAACCAACAGCACGGAGTCGTGGCTGGTGGCGGTGCTCGAGAGCTTGACCAGGTGCGGCAGTTCCGCTTTCACCGCGCCGTCGATCATGGCCTTCTCCAGGCGGACCTGGTCGGGGCTACTACCGAGGGCGAGGAAGGCGACGTCCACGACGTCGAAAGCCTTGGCGAGCACGGCTTCGTCGTCGAAGTCACCGTCGACGATCTCGACGCCGTTCGCGTCTCCGAACGTCTTCTTGGCCTTGTCGCGGTCACGGACGAGGACGCGGACGTCTTCGCCCGCGGCCCGAAGGTGCCGAACGACGCCAGCGCTGGTCCTGCCGGTCGCACCGGTAACAAGAAGCGGCATGTGAATCTCCTGTCTGTGGGCGCCTTTGGGGTGTCAGATCTGTGCCCTGCCACCGTCAACGAACAGCTCGACACCCGTGATAAAACTCGAATCGTCTGAGGCCAGAAACACCGCCGCCTTGGCCACTTCATCGGGCTCACCGGCGCGGCCCATCGGAATGGAGGACACGAGCTTCTCCATGACTTCTGGTGATTGCGCATCGACCAGCGGTGTTGCGATCGGACCGGGACTGAGGACGTTGCAGCGGATGCGACGGTCCTTCAGTTCGACCGTCCATCCACGCACGAAATTTCTGATGGCGGCCTTGCTCGCGCCGTAGACCGTGAACGCGGGGGTGCCCTTGGCGCTCGCGACAGAACCTATGAGGATGATGGAACCGCCATCGTTCAGTACCGGCAACGCCTTCTGCACCGTGAAGAGCGCCCCTCTCACATTGACATTGAAGATGTTGTCAAAGTGCTCTTCCGTCACACTTTCGAGTCGAGCGAACTCTGCTACGCCGGCGTTGGCTACGACGATGTCGATCCGCCCCTTCGCCTTGACGGTCTCGTAGAGGTGGTCAAGGTCGGCCGGGTTGGCAACATCTCCTCGAACGCCGGTGACGTTGTCGCCGATCTCCTTCACGGCGTCGTCGAGCTCCTTCTTGCGACGACCCGTGATGAAGACATAGGCACCTTCTGCGACGAAGCGCTTGGCCATCGCAAGCCCGATCCCCGTACTGCCGCCAGTGATCACCGCTACTTTCCCCTGCAACTTGCCCATGAGGATTACTCCCGGAGTGGTAGATGTGTGGTGGCTCAGGCAACGGGCGGTTCTGGAAGGCGGACGCCGCCGCGCATCACCCACTTCGCCGGATACTGCTGGACGGCGAGCTCGATGGCGTCCTCCGATTCGCCGGTGACGCGAACCCAGACGTCGCTGATGGCCTTGAGGAGCCGGTCCACGGCCTCGTCGCTGCGGCCAAGGCGAATGTGGACGAAGATCAGCGCCTCGTCCGTGGGAACACCCGCCCGAAAAGTGCTCTCGGCGGGAAGATCGTGGAACACCACGCTGATCAGGTCGTCCGGCGAGTTGATCACCGTGCGCAGGACGTCCGTGA
>JAUZEX010000072.1 GCA_030838815.1 Actinomycetota bacterium | reverse complement strand
CGCCCCGGAGCTGGAGCCAGCACTCGTACATCATCCGCAGGCCCGACGCGCCGATGGGATGGCCGAAGGCCTTGAGGCCGCCATCGGGATTGACCGGGAGATCGCCGTCGAGGTCGAAGGTGCCGGCCAGCACCTCCTTCCAGCCGAAGCCCCGCTCGGCGAAGCCGAGATCCTCCATGAGGACGAGCTCCGTGGGGGTGAAGCAGTCGTGCACCTCGGCCATGGCCAGCTCCGCCCGGGGGTCGGTGACGCCGGCCTGGGCGTAGGCATCGGCGGCCGACCTCACCACCTCGGGGAACGACGTGAAGTCGTAGCCGGGGTCCATGCTGCCGGCCGCCTTGCCGGCCACGAGCGACAGGCCCTTCACGTACAACGGCTTGTCGGTGTAGCGGTGGGCCTCCTCGGCCCGGACGACGATGGCCGCCGCCGCCCCGTCGGCCACGCCGGAGCAGTCGAAGACGCCGAGGCTGCCAGCCACCAGCGGCGAGGCGCAGATCGCCTCCAACGCCGGGGCCTTGCGGAACTGGGCCAGCGGGTTCCGGGCCCCGTTCTGATGGTTCTTCCAGGCGATGCGGGCCATGACGTCCTTCAGTTCCTGCGGGTCGACCCCGTACTTCTTGGCATAGGCCGGGGCCAGGAGGCTGAAGTTGGCCGGCGGGGTCGTGTCGCCCATCACCGAGCCCGTCCCGTCGCTCGGGATGCTCATCCGGGTGAGCCCGGAGAAGCCGGAGTCCTTCAGCTTCTCCACGCCGATGGCCATGGCCACGTCATACGCTCCGGAGGCGACGGCGTAGCTGGCGTTGCGCAGCGCCTCAGAGCCGGTGGCGCACATGTTCTCCAGCCTGGTGACGGGCTTGTCGCCGATGCGCAGCGCCCGGGACAGCGTGAGGCCGGAGATGCCCGAGGCGGCCGTGCCGAGCCAGTAGGCGTCGATGTCGTCGAGCGCCACGCCGGCCGAGGTGAGGGTGGCGGTGGCGGCGTCGAGGAGCATGTCGTCGGTGGAGAGATCCCAGTGCTCGCCGAAGGGGATGCAGCCCATCCCGACGATGCACACCTTGTCCCGGATGCCTCGCGATCCCATCTACGCCTCCTGTCCTGCAACGGGCTGTCCTGCAACGGGCTGTCCTGCAGTGGGCTGCCGTCTGACGGGACGGGCCTTCCAGAAATAGTTGTGGACGCCGTTGGCGGTCAGCATCCGCCGGAACGTCATCTCGACCTGGTCGCCGATGGCCACGGCGGTGTGGTCGACGTCGGTCAGCTGGCAGCGGAAACGGCCGCCCCCGGCGAAGTCGATGACGGCGGCCACCATCGGCGGGCTCGGCGTGTAGGCCAGGCGGTCGACGGTGAAGGTGGCGACGGTGCCGGTGGCGTCGGCCATGGGCACGGCGCTCATCCGGTCGACGGCCCCGCACTGCACGCAGACCCGGACGGGCGGGAGGTGGACGGCGCCGCAGTCGTCGCAGCGGCTGCCGACGAACCCGTACTTGTAGCGCCCGGTGCGGTGCGACGGGGGGGCGGCCGGAGCGTCGGGATCAGGCCGGCGGGGCGGCTCCTTGGGGAGGATCCCCCGCCAGTTGAGGAAGGTGGCGTACCGGAGCCCGTCGTGGCCGGCCGCGATCTGGGCCCCCACCGCCATGGACGGGAACCCCGGCGCCGAGCGGTGCTCGGCCAGGGCGGCGGTGGTGCGGAAGAGGAGCACGGTGGCGCCGTCGGCCAGGACGACGAGGGCGATCGTCTCCTCCGGTTCGGCCCGGTCGAGCAGATCGGCCAGCAGCACGCCGGCCTGGGCGGTGCCGGCGTTGCCGATGGCGGCGGTGAGGTCGGAGGCGAGGGCCTCGGCCCGCACTCCGGCGCTGCCGGCGAATTTCTTGACCGCCCGGGTGGCCAGACCGGCGACGGCCAGATGGTCGACGTCGCCGGGCGAGAGGCCGGCCTGTTTGAGCGCATCGGCGAAGGCCGCGTCGGCCAGCGGGCCGTAGACATGCTCGCCGAAGCGCTCCTCCCAGACCCGCGACGCGGGGGCGCCCGGGCTGCGCCACCGGTCGAGGAACTCGTCGGTCGTGGAGGCCACCGCGATCAGCTCGGCCAGGACGGGCGCGCCGCCGCCCGCCGCCCCGACCGCGGTGTTGCCCGGCGCGCTCCCGCCGGCGGCCTGCACCCCACCTTGGGCGGACGGCGGGTCGCCGCCGAAGAGGAACGCCGCCGCGGCGTCGCCTCCGTCGCGCTCGTCCGCCCCGCCGGGCAGGCCGGTGCGGACGTCGGACAGCACGACCAGCGCCGGCACCCGGGCGTCGGCGGCCGACAGCAGGGCTCCGACGCCCGACCGCACCGCTCCGCCGGCGTCGACGGCCAGCGTCGAGGGCGGCAGGTCGAGGGCGGCGTGGATGACGGCGGCGTTGGTCTTGTCGAGATAGGGCGGGTTGGCGGTGGCGAAGATCACCCGCTCCGGGACGGGCTTTTTCGCGCCGGCGGCGGCTCCGGCGGCGGAGCGCAGCGCGATCCGGGCCGCCTCGACGCCCATCGACGTGGCGTCCTCGTCGTAGGAGGCCACCGCCCGGGTGCCCTTCCCCCCGCCCTCACCGAGGACGGCGGCGATCTCCGAACGCTGCAGGCGGTGGTAGGGCACGTAGGCGCCGTAGGCGACGATCCCGGCCAATCCGAGCCTCCTTGGCGGAGCGGCGGTGTGGGCGACCATTGTCGACCACGCCGCCGCTCCGGCTCGAACTGAACAGGCATTCAACGCTTGGCGGCGCCTTCGGCGCCCATTCCCCCTTCCGGCGAAGCTATTCCTCGCTTCGCTCGGGCTTCCCCGGTCAGCCGGGCTTGCCCGGGGGCGACGTCCCGTAGACCCACACCGCCGAGCCCAGCGGGGCCAGCTTCTGGTCCCAGATGAAGTCCGCCGCGGCGTTGGTGAGCCGCAAGCAGCCGTGCGAGGCCGGGTAGGGCGGCACGAAGGCCGAGCCGTGAAAGGCGAAGCCGTCGGGGTGGAAGTACTTCGGCCGGTACAGACGGCCGAGGTGCGACTCCTGGTACCCGTCGATCTCCCGGATGACGGCGAAGTGCCCTTCGGGGGTGTGGGCCTGATGCTTCGTGCCCTTGTAGGTGTAGGTGCCCTCGGTGCCGGTCGACGTGTTGAAGACGAACTGGGTCTGTCCGCCCCGCACCACGATCAGCACCTGATGGGCCTTGTCGACCTC
>JAUZEX010000063.1 GCA_030838815.1 Actinomycetota bacterium | reverse complement strand
TCTTCGGAGGCACGGCCACGTCGGCCCGGGGGGCGATGGTCGACGCCCTGGCCACCGGTGACGTCCCCGGGCTCCTGGAACGGCTCGACGCCCTTCTCGGCGCGGGGGTCGACGCCCGGACGCTGGCCGACGACCTTCTCCGCTATCTCCGGGAGGTGTTCCTCGTCCTGTCCTCCCCCGCGGGGGCGCGGCTGGAGACGCCGGAGGAGGAGCGGGCCGGGCTCGCCGCCCAGGGGCAGGCGCTGGGGGCGGCGGCGGTCGTCCGGGCGCTGGAGACCCTCGGGGAGGCGGCCATCGAGATCCGCCGGGCGCCCGACCCCAGGCTCGTCCTCGAGGTCACCCTGATCCGGCTGGCCCGGCGCGACGTCAGCACCATGGAGGCCCTCGCCGACCGGGTGGCCCGCCTCGAACGAGCCCTCGACGACCTGCGCGGCGCCCTCGCCTCGGGGGCGGCGCCCGCCGCCGCCACCCCGGGCCGCCCGGCGGAGCGTCATGGCGTCGCCGAGCCGACCAGTGACACACCGCCGGCCAGCCGGGCGGGTCCGCAGGCCGCTCTCGGAGCGCTCCGCAAGCGGGGCGGCTCAGCCGGTCCGCCCGGCCCGGCTTCGCCGGCTTCCCCGGCTTCAGCTTCGGACGCCCCGGCGGCTGCCCCGGCTGCGGCTTCGGCCGCCCCGGCTCCTGCCCCGACTGCCCCGGCTCCTGCCCCGGCTGCCCCGGCTGCAGCTTCGGCGGCCCCGGCCGACACCGGAAGGCGGCCGTTCGCAGCGTCCCCGGCGTCTCCGGCGCCCGCTTCGCACTCGGCCGCGCCCGCCGGTGAGGCCGGGCCGCTCACCCTCGATGACGTCGTCGCCGCCTGGACCAAGGCGTTGGAGGGGTTCCGGCCCCGGCTGAAGGCCATGGCCAAGGAGGCGCACCCGGTCCGGGTCGAGGGCGACACCGTGATCGCCGGCCTGCCGCCGCGCTTCGAGAAGGTCCACCTGCCGACGATCACCGGCGAGGCCGCCACCGTGACCGGCGCGTTGTCGGAGCTTCTCGGCCGGCGGGTCCGGATCAACGTGGTTCTCGATGACAGCGTCGTGTCCCCGACCTCCGAGCTGCCGTCTTCCGACCCGCCGGCGGGGCCCGACCCGGGCGCCGGGGCCGACGAGATGGTGGCCGAGATCGCCCGTCCGCCGGAGCCGGCCGGGGGAGGGCGGGGGGTAGATTCACCCGTCGGCCTCGTGATCGAGACCTTCGGCGCCAGCATCGAAAGCGAAACCGTGAGGGAGTGACGGTCATGGCCAGCAAGAACGAAATGAACCAGATGATGAAGCAGGTTCAGAAGATGCAGGCCGACATGATGGCCACCCAGGAGAAACTGGCGTCCGAGAGCGTCGAGGCGTCGGTGGGCGGCGGGGTGGTGAAGGCCGTCGTCACCGGGTCGGGCACACTCGAGTCGATCACGATCGACCCCGGAGCGGTCGACCCCGAGGACGTCGAGATGCTGCAGGACCTCATCGTGGCCGCGGTCAACGAGGGTCTGCGGCTGGCCCAGGAACTCCAGGCCCAGAGCTTCGGCGGCATCACCAATGCACTCGGCGGCCTGGGCGGTGGCCTCGGTGGCCTCCTCGGCGGCTGAGTAGCCAGCCGGCGTGTACGAGGGTCCGGTTCAGAACCTGGTCGACGAGCTGGGCCGGCTACCCGGGATCGGGCCGAAGTCGGCCCAGCGGATCGCCTTCCACCTGCTGCGCCTCCCGGCGGAGGACGCCAAGCGTCTGGCCAAGGCCATCGTCGAGGCCAAGGAACGGGTCTCCTGGTGCCGGCGTTGCTACAACATCGCCGAGGGCGAGCAGTGTCGCTTCTGTCGCGACGACACCCGCGATGCGACCCTGATCTGTGTGGTGGAAGACGCCCGCGACATCGTCGCCGTCGAACGCACCCGGGAGTTCCGGGGCCTCTACCACGTGCTCGGCGGCGCCATCTCCCCCATCGAGGGCGTGGGCCCGGAGCAGCTCCGTATCCGGGAGCTGCTCGGCCGGCTGGCCGACGAGGGCGTGAAGGAGGTGATCCTGGCGACGAACCCCAACATCGAAGGGGAGGCGACGGCCATGTACCTGGCTCGGCTGCTCCAGCCCCTGGGCCTGCGCGTGACGAGAATCGCCAGCGGCCTACCGGTCGGAGGCGACCTGGAGTACGCCGACGAGATCACCCTCGGGCGGGCCTTCGAGGGCCGGCGCGAGGTCGGGGCCTAGCCCCGGGAGGCCTTGGCCGCGGCCAGGGCCTCCAGGAACTGCTCGGGGTGGAGGTCGGGCGGGGCGCCGGCCACCTTGGGTCGCAACCGCTCGGCGAGGTCCCAGCCGAGGCGCCCGCGGGCGGTGGGGTCGAGCTGCCAGCGCCGCTCCAGGAACCGCCGCACGGTGACGAGCTCGAAGGCCGTGACGCCGCTGACGTCCCAGGCGGCGTAGCGGTCGGCGGCGGCGAAGTCGGGCGCCGACTGGAGGGCGCCGCCGAACGGGGCCAGGCGTTCCCGGACGACGAGCGTGCCGGCGGCCAGGTCCCCGAGGCGCTGATTGCGGGCGCTGAAGAGGATGCAGG
>JAUZEX010000047.1 GCA_030838815.1 Actinomycetota bacterium | reverse complement strand
GGCTGAACCACAGGAAGCGGATGCAGAGGAGGAACAGCGCTCCGAAGGGGATGCGCCGCAGCCGGGGCGTGGCCAGCTCCCGGGCCTCGCCGGCGATGCGATCGCGCTCGGCGCCGAGGGAGCTCTGCCAGCGCCGCACCTCGCCCTCCAGGCCGGGCCGGCCCCGCAGCCATTCCGACCGTTCGACGAGATCGCCCAGCTCGGGCAGGGGCGGAGGCGGTGTGGTCATCGCCGCGGTCGCTCCCTTCATGACGTCGCCGATCATCGGGTCAGGGCCCGGAGCTCGCCGATGAAGGCCAGCTGCTCGGGGGTCGGGGCCAGCCTCGCACCGCCCGACTGCTGCAGCTCCATCAGTTTCGTGAAGTCGCCTTCGACCCGGATCTCTCCGGTCATGAACGCCGTGATGGCCACCTGCGGATCGAGGTCGACCAGCATCGCCCGGGCCACCCGGTGGGGGACGGTCACCGTCGTCGGCGCCCCGTCCACCAACCCCCGGTCGAACCGGCCCTCGGCGAAGTGGAGGGTCCGATCGCCGTCGGGGCCGCCGATGACCACCATGTTGACGGCGAGGTCGGCCACCTCCTCGGGGGCCGCAGGCGCCTTGTCCCGCAACGATTCCACGGCGTCGAACCAGGCGTCGGACAGGAAGGGATAGCTCATCGGGCGCGCTCCTCGTTCTGTGGGCTTCGGTCGGCTGGCCAGCTTCCAGAGGCACATTCGCGAACTCCTTGCCCATTTCAGATACCTAGGGTATATGTATACCGTGCGTCAACCGAGTAGGGCCATGGCCCGGGCGGCGGCGGTTCTGAGCCTGGGTGGCGCAGTCCTCGTGTTCGGGTCGGCGCCGGCTCCGGCCGACCCTCCGGGTGGCTCGTTTGTGGCCGGGAGCGGCGATGCCGTGGCCAACGTCGGGCGGGTGGTGGCCCGGGCCTCGGGCCTGCCGCTGGCCACGACGTTCGGCGGCGCCCTGGCCCACTATCAGGGCATCACGGCCCGGGGGGAGGCGGCGGCCCTCGACCTCGGCGTGCTCGGCGTGATGCTGACCACGCCGCTGGGCTGCGGCCGGGCGCTGCTGACGCCCGATCAGCTGCCGAAACGGACGGTGGCCGACTCGCACGCCGGGGCGGCATCGGCCTCCAAGGACATGGCCGGGTCGGGGCCGATCGGCGCCGGTCGGGAGGAGGTTTCCGCCCGTCCGGGGGCCAGGGGCGAGGCGGCCTACACATCGGCGGCGCTGGGGCTCGGCGAGCTGCTGGCGTCAGGCGAGGGGAGAAGCTCCGGCAGCGCCGAACTGGTCGAAGGGAAGGAGCGGCGGGCCCAGGCGCTGGTCCGCTTCGGCAACATCGACGTCGCCAGCGGCCTCGTGTCGTTGCGGGGCGTGAGGTGGGCGGCCGAGCAGCGGACGGGCGCCGGCGGGCTGGTGCTGGGAGCCGGCGGCACGTTCGGGGTCGACACGATCGTGGTGGCCGGGGTTCCGCTGCCGACGGACACGCCGGTGCAGCTAGGGGCGGCGTTCGGCGCCGCCAACCAGGTGATCGCCCCCTTCGGGCTGCGCCTCGAGCCGCCGCAGGTGACCAGGGCGCCGGCCGACCGGGAGGTGCGGGTGACGCCGCTCAAACTTGTGGTGGGCGACGGCACCGCCGCCCGGCCGTTGCTCGGCCCGCTGATGGGCGCAGCCCAGCCCGTCCGGGAAGCGCTTCTCGACGCCATGAAGGGGGGCGGCAGCGGTGGCTGCAATCCCGGAACGGCCGCCGGGTTGGCCTTCACCTTCGTCGACGTCGTGGCTGCGGCCATGGAGGGCGCCGGTGGGATCGATCTCGAGCTCGGCGGCGTCCTGGCCACCACCGAGGGGGTCGACTACGGCGATCCCCTCGGCCTGATCGCTCCGGGGCTACCCACGGTGGCCCCGGTGGCGGCGCCGGCGGTGCGGGCTCGCCCGGCGCCTGCTTTTTCGGACCAGGACGGGGCCGGGCCAACGGAGGACCGGCCGGAACCGTGGCCGGCGTCGGCTTCGGAGCCGGCGCCGGTGGCTGCTCCGGTGCCGTCGCCGGCCGAGGTGGCGGCGCCGGCTGCGCCGCCGACCCGTCCGCCCGTTGCCGTCGCGCCCGCCACCCGACGGTGCGAGAGCACCAACCGGGGACGGGTGTCCGGCTGCTCGAGGGGCGCGCCGCTGCCCGCCAGCGCCGCCGCCCTGGCCGCCGCCCTGTTCCTGTTCGGCGGTGACTGGTGGCGCACCCGCCGCCGCTCGACCGAAGGAGGACAGCCATGAGCCGTGACTCCCAAGGGACCCTGCCCGGTGCCGAGCACACCATCTTCCGGGGCTACGGGCCGTTCGTGGCCCTGGTGGCGGTGGTCCTCGCCATGGCTCTCCTGGCCCCGACCATCGCCCCCGAACGCGATGTCACCACACGCCCTCATCCGGCCACGGCCGCCGTGGATCAGCGTTCCGCCGAATCGGGCCGACCGCCGTCGGGCGGGGAACGGGGAAGCGGATGAGTGCTCGCCGGCTGCATTACCTGCGGGGGTATGGGCCGGTCGTGGCCCTGGCCACGGCGTTTCTGGCCGTCAGTGCGCTGACCGTACCGGCCCATCGGTTGCAGTTGACCGTCGGGGTCGACGCCGGCGGGGCGGGGACGGCTGGCCCGACCGGCGAAGCGGCGGCTCCCGTCGCCCCCGGGGCAGCGGCATCGGGCGGGGCGGCGGGTGGCGGGGCGGGCAGCGCGGCGGGGCCGGCCACGACCCGGCCTAGCGGGCCCACCGCGCCCCGCCGGGTGACGCGGCCGGGCCGCGCCGGGTCGGCCGGCAGCGACGAGGCGGCCGGCGAGCCGCTCGGGGCGGTCACGCCGTGCTCGGACCGGGCCAGGCAGATCCCCAAGGACCCGTACTCGACACCGTGCATGGCTTTCGCAGGGAATAACGGCGGAGCCACCTCGAGGGGCGTCACCCGGGACACGATCCGGCTCGGCATCCGCTTCCCGGCCGACCCGATCGACTTCGGGCAGGCCTATCAGTTCCTGGCCGACCACGGCATCCACGAGACACGGGACGACGTCGAACGCACCGCCCGGGGCCTCCTCGACTACTTCAACGCCACGTTCCAGTTCTACGGCCGGAAGATCGAGCCGGTCATCTGGCAGGGGAGCGGCCTGGCCGCCCAGGAGATCCTCGGCGGCGGGCAGGACGCCGCCAACGCCGACGCCATCAAGGCCGCCACCGAGCTCAACGTCTTCGCCGACGCCAGCGCCTTCACGCCGCCCTACGCCGATGCCCTGGTGAAACAGCATGTGGTCGCCGTCGGGGCGCCCTACATGTCCCGCAAGTGGTACGCCGACCGGGCCCCCTACGCCTGGAGCATCACGCCCGACTGCTCGCTGCTGGCCGAGACGGCCGGCGAGCTCTACGTCAAACAGCTGCTGGGCAAGCCGGCCCGGTACGCCGGTGCCGGGCTGTCGGGCAAGCCCCGCAAGCTGGCCCTCATCGGCCCCGACGTCCCCTGGTACCAGGAGTGCATCAGCGACGGGATCCGCCGCATCAAGGAGGCGGGCGGCGACGTCCCCGTCCGCATCGCCTATTCGCTCGACCCGTCGGTGTTCACTTCCCAGGCGGCCAGCATCATCGCCAAACTGAAGGACGAGGGCGTCACGTCGGTGGCCTGCGGCTGTGACCCGATCCTGCCGGTATTCCTCACCGCCAAGGCCAGCGAGCAGAACTACGAGCCGGAGTGGCTGGTGCTGGGCACGGCGCTCACCGACACCGACATCATGGGCCAGTTCTACAACCCGCAGCAGTGGCGCCACGCCTTCGGCATCAGCCTCATCGGGCCGCAGCAGCCGGTGCGGGCCAGCC
>JAUZEX010000020.1 GCA_030838815.1 Actinomycetota bacterium | reverse complement strand
GCCTTGCCGGTCCTCGACCCGACCCCGCCCCCCGTCTTGCCGCTGAACGAGGAGCCGGTCGGCCCAGCGCCGGTCGGCACCGGGTTGGGTGTCGTTTTCTTAGCGCCAGGGAGGGTGCTGCCGTCGGCGAGTTGGTTGAATTTCCGTGCGCTGAACCGGCCGGCTTTAACGGCGGCGACAGCCCCGGTCGCCCCCCCGACGATGGCGGCGCCAGTGGCGGCCCGGCGGGCGATCCGTCCGCTGGTGCCCTGGCTGGCACTGAGCGCGGGGGCGACCGCCGCTCCGCCGGACCCCACGCGCTCGACGATGCTCAGGAACGGTTTCCGGTAGAAGAACAGGGCACCGGAGAGCGCCACACTGAGGGTCATCGCGACCCCCCAGCCGAGCTTGGAGCCCTGGTCAATGAGCGCCCCGTTGACGACCAGAATGACGGAAAGCAGCACGGAGTAGGCGACTCGTTTGAAGGCGGTGTAGACGAGGAGGTTGGCCCACCGGGTGGCGATCACCCGCCCGACCCCGGGGTGGATGGCCGCCAGGAGGAAGATCGGCGCCAACATCGCCAGGAGCAGGAGGGCGAGCTGCGCGAACAGCGTCGCCAGCCCGAGACCAGCGAGGAGTCCCCCGGAGACGAGCACTCCGGCGAGGGCAAGACCGGCGGTGGAGATCCGCTGGCCGGCCCGATGCCCTTGGAAATAGGCCTTCGCCTGGGGGTCCTTCTTGATCTGCTCGCGGATCGCCGCGTACTCGTCACGCTTCTCCCGGTCAACGGTGTCAGCCGTCTTCGTGCCGCTCTTGATTGCGGCGGCGTCTTCGTCGGTGATGGTCTTGGCGGCGAGGAGTCGTTCTCCCCATTGGGGGGCTTTGGTGGTGGTGCCGAATTCGAGGACGGTCCAGGGGGCGTAGACGTAGGTACGCCACATGCGGTCGGCGACAGCGCGGAGTTCGGCATCGGTGGGGTCGCCGCCATAGCTGCCGCGGGTCTGCACCCCGTCGGCGGGCCCGGTTTTGGGGTCGAGGCCGGCGACGCCGCTGAGGATGGAGCGGGACAGTCCGGTGGTGGCGCCGCTGAGCCCGCCGACGATCCGGGCCGGCTGGGCCAAGAACACCACCGCCGCGGCGAGAGCGAAGACGACCCAGATCGACGACTCGGCCGCCACCGTGGCCCGCTTCTTGATGACGCCATTCCACGTGAGCCAGAGCCCGACGAGGATGACCATGGGAATGACGAAGGGTTGGTAAAGGATCCGGTTGAGGCTGTTGGTGACGTCGGCGATGGCGCCGCCGGTCATCCCGAACAGGTCGAGGGAGTAGGACCATTGGAAGATTTTGATGCTGGCGTCGGCGATCCATCGGGTCATGCCCCAGATGACGGTGGCGGCGATGTGACCGACGCTGTCGCCGAGGTCGCGCCAGCCGAGGTCGGAGTCGAGGTCGTAGCCGGCCGAGCCGTACTTCTCGTAGAGGGTGGGGGCTTCACTCTTGCGGAGATCCGGACCCCGCAACAACGAGGACGTCCCGTCGCCCGGTGCTTCCGGGGTCGGAGGGGGCGCCTCGGTCGGAGCGTCGGGAACGATCACGGTGCCGGGTCCGGCGCCGGGGACGATCCCGCCGGGTTGGTCGGGCCCGGCCGGCGCGGGTTGAGCCGGAGGAGGCGGTGCGGGTGGGCCGAGGGTCGCGGGTGGGGTGGGGCCGGCGACCTGGGCGCTGACCGTGCCGGCCGTGGCCATCGTGGCCACGACAGACAGGAGGAGGACGGCGAGCAGCCGACGGGGCTTCATGCCGCCGCCACGTGCGTCTGGTGGCCGGGGGTGGTGTCGAAGGCGGCGGCGAGTTCGGGGAGGGCGAGGTCGACGTGGAGGATCCCGACGCGGCCGGCGAGGTCGCTGTAGACGCAGGCGCCGTTGGGGAGCGTGCGGACGGTCTGGCGATGCTGCGGGGTGTCGGCGACGCCGAGGAGGCGGAGCACGTCGCTGATTTCGTTATCGTCGGTGGCCCGGAAACAGAACCGCTGCTCACAGTTGTTCAACGTCTCCGACCCGAGGAGGTCCCCGGCGTTCTGGGACACGAGCAGCACGGCGGCGTTCTTGGAGCGGCCCATCCGGGAGAGCGCCGGGATGAGGGCCCGGCCTTGGGTGGTGGCGGTGAGCATCCACGCCTCGTCGAGGATCACGGCTTTGGGTTGGGCGGGGCTGGTCTGCTCAAACAGCCGGAGGACGGCTTGGGCGAGGAGGTAGAGGACGGCGACGGAGAGGCGCTGGTCGAGGGTCCAGTCCTCCGGGTTGGCGCCGGCGTCCGGGGTACGGAGCCCGGCGATCCGCAACACGTTGACCCCCTCGGGGCTGAGGGCGGCGCCGCCGGGCGGGGCGAAACACAACCGGGCCAGGGGGAGGGTGGCGGACACGGCCAGCGTCTGGGCCAGGGACCGGCCCGCTTCGCTGTCCCACCCGGCAAGCCGTTGGGCGACCCCACCAAGCGACGCGCTCGCGCCGGCTTGGTCGGCCTCGGCGGCGGTGGCCTCGAGGAGCGCGGCGTGCTGCTCATAACCCAACCGGCCGGGGAGGATCAGCTGTGCCGCCCCGACCGCGACCGGTACAGCCTCGGACGGCGACGGGGCCAGGGCGAAGGGGTTGAGCAGCCCGGCGTGCTCGGCGCCGAGGGTCAAGGTGCGGGCGGTCGGGAGAAGGGTGTCGAGGCCGCCGCGTTCGCCTTTGGGGTCCACGGCGGTGACCCACACCCCCCGGAGAGCGAGCTGGTAGCCGAGGAGGCGGGACAGGGTGGTCTTCCCAGCGCCGCTGGTGCCGGTGATGGCGATGGCGGTGGGCCGGTTCTCCCGAGCGGCGGCCAGCGGGTCGAAGTGGACGGGGGTGACGGTCCTGCCGCCGGTGGTGCCCAGGTAGGGGCCGGTGCCGTCGCCGAGTTCGGCGGTGGCGGTGGGCATGGCGCCGGCCAGGGTGACGGGTGCTTGGCGTTGTTCGTAGGCCTTGACCCGGAGGGGTTGGCCGGGGATGGATTCGAGGAGGAGGGCGAGTTGGTCGCCGGTGGGGCGGGCGACGTC
>JAUZEX010000015.1 GCA_030838815.1 Actinomycetota bacterium | reverse complement strand
ATCCAGGAGTTGTTCGACCGCAGGTGGCGCCGCCCGATGAGCAGGAGCGGGGCATCGGCCGCCGCCCGCTCGGCCAGGGCGGCCCGGAGGCGGGCGACGTCGGCCACCAGCGCGTCGGGGGCGAGCTCCACCATCCCGCTCGGCGTCCGCAGCATGTCGGGCAGGCGGGGCTCGAGCGGCCCGAGGTCGATGCCGTGGGGGGCGCCCAGCAGGGCGTCGAGCGACAGGCCCCCGGCGCGGGCGCCGAAGGCGTCGCCGTAGGGCCCCGTCCGCAGGAGGAGGTCGAGCAGCCGTTCGGGGCCCCGGCGGCCGCCCAGCCCGTCGATGAGGGCTTCGGGGTCGTGGCCGTGAACCGGGCTCGACGGGTCGGCCACGGCGGCGCCGGCCAGGGCCCGGACGATCTGGTCGTCGACGACGGCCGGGTCATGGGCCGGCGCCGCGTCGTCGCGGCCGGCCCCGGCCGCCACCAGGGTCAGGCGGGCCAGGACCTCCCACTCGTCGGGGGTGCCGGGGTCGAGAGGGAGGACGGGCGGCGTGTAGCGGGCGACGTTGCGCAGGCCCAGCTGGGAGAGGAACAGGTCGTAGTGGCCCCGCTGGAGCGCCGACGGGACGGGGAGGATGACGTCGGCGTGGCGGGTCGTCTCGTTGACGTAGGGGTCGACCGCCACGTAGGCCTCGAGGGTGGCGAGGGCGGCATCGAGCCGGCCGGCGTTGGGAAGCGACAGTGCCGGATTGCCGGCCACCGTGACGAGGCCCCGGATCTGACCCTCCCCGGGGGTGTCGATCTCCTCCGCCAGGCAGATGGCCGGGAGCTCGCCCAACGTCTCGGGTAGGCCCCGGACCCGGCTGTGGTGGCGGCCGAGGCGGACGGGCCGCCCGACCCGGGGGTTGCCCCGGGTGTTGGCGCCGCCCGTCGCCGCCTTGGCGAACATGGCGCCGCCGGGGCGATCGAGGTTCCCGGTGGCGGCGTTGACCACGTCGACGAGCCAGGAGGCGAGCGTGCCGAACTCGGCCGTGGTGGTGCCGATCCGGCCGTAGACGCAGGCCGTCGGGGCGCCAGCCAGCTCCCGGGCCAGGCGGCGGACGGTGGCAGGCGGGATGCCGGTGGCGGGCTCGACCGCCTCGGGGGTGAACGGCTCGGCCAGCCGCAGCACGTCGTCGAGGCCCCGCAGCCACGGACCGGCCGGGCCGGGATCGACGAGGCCGTCGGCGGCCAGCACGTTGAGCATGGCGAACAGCAGGAAGGCATCGCCGCCGGGCCGGATGGCGACGTGTTCGTCGGCCCGTTCGGCGGTGGCGGTGCGCCGGGGGTCGACGACGACGAGCCGGCCGCCCCGGGCCCGGAGGGCGTCGAGCCGGCCCGGCCAGTCGGGGGCGGTGGCCAGGCTGCCGTTGGATTCGACGGGGTTGGCGCCGAGCACGAGGAGATGGTCCGTGCGGTCGAGGTCGGGCACCGGCGAGCTCATCGGCGTGCCGAACACCAGCGCCGACGAGATCTCCTTGGGCCGCTGGTCGACGGTGCTGGCCGTGAAGACGTTGCGGGTGCCGAGCGCCTGGATGAGCGGCTTCAGGTAGAGCTGCCCGGCCAGGTTGTGGACGCTGGGGTTCCCGGCGTACACGGCCAGGGCGTGGCGGCCGTGGGTGGCTACGACGCGCCCGAGGAGCCGGGCCGCCTCGGCGAAGGCCTCGTCCCAACCGGCCTCGACCAGCTGGCCGTCGCGGCGCACCAGCGGCGCCCGCAGCCGGTCGGGGTCGTCGTGGAGCTGCTTGAGGGCCGGGCCCTTGGGACAGAGGTAGCCGGCGCTCCAGACGTCGTTCCGGTCCCCCCGGATGCGGACGACGTCGCTGGTCGCCGACAGCCCGACCTCGAGCCCGCAGCCCGCCTCGCACAGGGGGCAGATGCGCAGCGCCGTGCGGACGACGGCGGCGGCGCTCACTACCAGTCGGCGGCGGTGACGCCCGTCGCCAGGGCCACCGGCGCCTGCGTCCCGCTGCGCCGGTAGAGGCGGCCGCCGTCGACGAAGAGAAGGTGGGCGCCGCTGGCGTCGAAGTCGAGCGCCGTCACCCGCCGGCCGGAGGGCAGCAGCGGCGTCGCCAGCCGGCGGTCGGGGTCGACCAGGAGGGCCCGGGGCGGCCCGGTGTAGTCGTCGTCGAAACAGCACTCGAAGCGGGTGTTGAACACGCCGAGGAGGCCGCTGGTGGCCTGCCAGGCCGGATGGCTGGAATTGCCGCCGCCGCCGGGGATCACGACCTCCCGGGTCTGCGAGAGATCGGCGTCGGACTCGGTGTCGAGGATCGAGATCGAGTCGCCCTCGTAGGACAGCGTGTAGGCCAGCCGGGTCGAGTCCGGGGCCCAGGCGATCTCGCTGATCACGGCGTCGCGGTAGAGGGTGGTGGTGTAGTCCGGCGTGTCCGGGTACCGCCAGGTGCGCTCGGCGCCGGTCTTCAGGTCGCGCACCACGACGGCGTTCTCGCAGTGGCGCTCGACCGGGGCGGGAGCGGCGCCGGTGGTCGGCGCCGTCACCGCAATCGGGGCGGGAGCCGGACCGGGAGCGGCAACGGCGTAGGCCAGCTTCCGGCCGTCGGGACTGACTGACGGCGAGACGCCGTTCAAGATCGCCTCCGTCGGAGTCCGGCCGTCGGCCGCCACCCGGTAGATCGTGGCCGGGCCACAGTCGCCGGCCAGGGCATAGAAGACCTGCTGCCGGTCCGGGGCGAGGGAGACACCCTCCAAATAAGGAAAGCCGCCGGTCGCCGCCTCGGGGTGGGTGGCCAGAGTGCGCAGGGTGTGCCCGTCGCGCCCGTCGAGCAGCGCAACGGTGCCGCCGGCGATGGCGGCGATCTCGTCAGGCCGCGGCCCGTCGGGAGCGGGGCGCCCGGCGCTGACCAACGTCGGGTCGGCGCCGCCCTCTGCAGCGGGGGCGGTGACCGGCGCGGCCGGTGCCTTCCCGCCCGCCCGGGTGATGACCGGGCGGTCGGACCCGGTGCCCCGGAAGGCCAGAACTCCAACGACGGCAACGGTTGCCGCTACCGCTACGGCCACCACGGGGCGCTTCGCCGCCATCCCGTGCTCCCGGCCCGTCAGGCGAACGCCCAATCCCAGCCCCTTGCTCCGTGCTCCGCTGCACTGGCGTCACAACCTACAGGTCAAGTGCCCCTTATCCCCTCCCAATTCACGCTCGGAGGGGGCCAATCCCGGATTTTTTTTCCGCCGACGGCGATTGGCCGTCACGGGCGCCGGTGGGATTCGTGGGAGTGGATGCTCCTAGAATGCCCACTCGTGCGGACACGTCCGGCCCGGATGCGGGTGGAGGAGCTGGCGGGGAAGGCCGGGGTGTCGGTCGACACCGTGCGCTTCTACCAGAAGCAGCGCCTCCTCCCGCCGCCCGTCCGGGAAGGGCGGGTCGCCTGGTACACGGCCGACCACCTGGCCCGGATGGGCCGGGTGAAAGAGCTCCGCCGCCGGGGCTTCACGCTGGCCGTCATCCGCCGCTTCCTGGACGGGGAGCTCGACCGGGCCGACGAACCCTTGGCGGCGGCGGTGTCGGAGGCCGTGGCGCCGGGAGGCGACGAGGAGTTCGTGACGGCCGAGGAGTTGGCGGCCCGGTCGGGTGTGCCGCTCCCGCTCATCGACTCCCTCGGCCGCGAAGGGCTGCTCGTGCCCCGGCTCCACCAGGGCGAGCCCCGCTACACCCCCGACGACGTGCGGATCGTGTCGGCCGGGCTGCGGCTGTTGCAGGCCGGCCTGCCGATGGCCGGCCTCCTCGACCTGGCCCGGGCCCACCACACCGCCGTCCGGGCGGTGGCCACGCAGGCGGTGGAGCTGTTCGACTCGGCGGTGCGCCGGCCCCTGCGGGACTCCGACCGGGCCGAGGAGGAGAAGGCCGAGGAGCTGGTCGAGGCCTTCCGGGTCGTGCTGCCGGCGGTGAGCGAGCTGGTCGCCCACCACTTCCGGCGGGTCCTGCTCCAGGTCGCCCAGGAGCACCTCGAGGCCGTCGGCCACCCGGCCGAGATCGCGGCCGCCACTGCCGAGGCCGCCCGGCGCCTGGAGACGGTGCCGTCGTGAACGGTGGCCGCATGACGGGGGGACAGTGAGCCCCCGCTCGCTCCGGGCGCCGTCGCTGCCGACCGGCGCCGAGAAGGTGGCGGCCGTCGACGCCATGTTCGACGCCATCGCCCCCGGCTACGACGTGACCAACCGCGTCATCTCACTCGGGCTCGACAAGGGCTGGCGCCGGCGCACCGTGCGGTCGCTGGGTCTGGCTCCGGGCGCGGTGGTCCTCGACCTCGCCTGCGGGACGGGCGACCTCTGCCGCGAGCTGGTCCGCCAGGGCCTCACCCCGGTGGGGGCCGACCGGTCGGCGGGGATGCTCGGCGCGGCCCGGACCGCAGCGCCGCTGGTGCGGGGCGACGGGCTCTTTCTCCCCTTCCGGGCCGGTGCGCTCGACGGCATCGTGTGCGGCTTCGCCCTGCGGAACTTCGCCGCCCTGGCGCCGGTCCTGGCCGAGTGCGCCCGGGTCCTGCGGCCGGGCGGCCGCCTCGCCCTCCTGGAGGTCGACGCCCCGTCGCAGCCCCTCCTCCGGCTCGGGCACCGGGTCTGGTTCGGCCACGTCGTGCCCTTCGTCGGCGGCCTGGTCGCCGCCCGCTCCGGCGCTCCCCGGGCCCGGGCCACCGCCGCCTACCGGTACCTGCCGGCCTCGGTCGCCTACCTCCCCCCGCCGCCCGAGCTGCTGGCCCTGATCACGGCGGCCGGCTTCGCCTCCGTGGAGCGCCGGGCGCTGTCCGGCGGAATCGCCCAACTCCTGACAGGAACCCGCTCATGACCGCCGCCCCGGGCGCTCCCCACCACGTCAGCGCGCCGAGCCCTCTCCCCCGCGATGTCGGTGGGCGCCAGCCCTTCGGCGGGGCTGGGAGGGTCGCCGGTCTGCCCTCTCTGCACGAGCTGGTAAGCCGGACCCGGGTACTGGAGCCGGGCGAGGTGGAAGATCTCCTCGACGTGCTCGGCCCCGAGGGGTTCGCCTGGCTGCGGACGGGAGCAGGGTTCGTGACCGCCGGCGTCGCCGCCCGGATCCCGGTCGAGACCGGCCGGGGGCGGTTCGAGCGGGCGGCCGCCGTCGTGGCCGAGGTGCTGCGGTCGATCAGCGTCGACGGCCCGTCGCCCGTCACCGACTCCGGCCCGGGGGCGGGCCCGATCGCCGTCGGTGCGCTGCCGTTCGACGAGCGCGCGCCGGGTTCGCTGGTCGTGCCCGCCGTCGTCGTGGTGCGGCGGGCGGACGGAAGCGGCTGGGTCACCACCGTCGGCCCGGCGGGGGCTGTGCATGACCCCGATCCGGAGCGGATCGCCCCCCGGAACGGTGGCTCTTTCGCTCCTGGTCCGACCGGGGGTACGGTCCGGGGAGCCGTGAACGGCAACCCGGCCCTGGCGCCGGGTTCCGACGTCGGTGTGCGGGAGGATCCCGGCCGGGCGGAGTGGACGGAGTCCGTCCGGCGGATCCTCACCGCCATCGACGCCGGCCAGGTCCGCAAGGTCGTGTTGGCCCGCCGGCTCGTGGTCGAAAAGGCCGGTGCGCCGTTCGACCGCCGGTCCGTGCTCGATCGGCTGCGCCGCAGCCACCCGTCCTGTTTCACCTATGCCGCGGGCGGGTTCGTGGGGGCGAGCCCCGAGTTGCTGGTCCGCCGCCGGGGCGACGAGGTGGCATCGTGCCCGATGGCCGGCACCGTCCGCCGGGGCACCACCCCGGAGGAGGACGATGCCCTGACCGCCGGGCTGCGCCGCTCGGTGAAAGAAGCGGAGGAGCATCGCCTGCTGGTCGAGGCCGTGGTGGCCGCCCTCGCCCCGGTGTGCGTGGAGGCGCCGGTGGCCGGCGAGCCCGACGTCGTCCGGTTCCCGACGGTGTCCCATCTCGCCACCCGGGTGAGCGGTGTACTCCGCACCCCGGCACCGTCGGCCCTGACCCTGGCCGGACTGCTCCACCCGACCCCCGCCGTGGGCGGCCTGCCGCGCTCCGAGGCTCTGGCCACGATCTCCGCCCTGGAGGGCTTCGACCGCGGTCTCTATGCCGGGCCCGTCGGCTGGGTCGACGCCGCCGGTGACGGCGAGTGGGCCGTCGCCCTGCGGGGCGCCCAGCTCCAGGGGCGCCTCGCCCGCCTGGTGGCCGGCGCGGGGATCGTGGCCGGCTCCGACCCCGAAGCGGAATGGGCCGAAACCGAAGTGAAACTCCGCCCGATGCTCGCCGCCGTCGGCGCCCTCCGCCCCGCCCCCGCCTGACCCCTCTCCCCCGGTGCTTCCGGCCCGCCGCCAGCGCAACCGGTGGTACAGCCGGGTGCATTCACGGCCGTCGTTGCTCGGGGGGCGCGACCGGTTGCGGTGCCCGGTGACCCGGCGACGCCGGTTCCCTCAGGCCGACGACCTCGCCAGCGCCTCGGCGACCGCGGCCCAGGCCCGCCGGTGGCGGTCCACGTTGGCGGTGCGGTCGCCGGTCGGCACCACGAGCACCCGAAGGCCGCCGGCGGCCAGCGCGGCGTCGACCGCCGGCCCGACGTCGGCCGCCCGCTCCACGCGCTGGGCGGGAACGCCATAGGCCGCGGCCACGTCGGCAAGGTCCGCGTCGGGCGGCGTCCCGAACAACACCTCGAACCGCTCCGACGGCAGCGCCGCCTGAGGCAGGAAGGAGAAGATCCCCCCGCCCCCGTTGTCCACCACGACGAACACGGCGTCGAGCCCCCGCCGCGACGCGCCGAGGAGGCCGCCTGCATCGTGCAGGAAGGCGAGATCCCCGAGGAGCCCGACCGCGGGACCGGCGCTCCCGGCGGCGACGCCGAGGACCGTGGACGTCAGGCCGTCGATACCGTTGACGCCGCGGTTGGCGAAGACCCGGGGCGGCACCCGGCCGGCGAAGGCTTCGAGGTCCCGCACCGGCATGCTCGACGCCACGACCAGGGCCGGGCCCCGGGCCGATTCGGCGCAGACGGCCGCCACGTCGCGGGCCACGCGGCCTTCGAACGGCCGGCTGTCGGCGTCGAGCCACGTGTCGATGGTCCTGCGGGCGACGTGCTCGGCCCGCTGCCAGGCGTGATACCAGGCTTCGACGGCGGGAGAGCCCGCCCCATCGCCTGTTCCCGAGCGCAGGTCGGGAAGACCGGGGACCCGCTCGGCGGCGGTGCGGTTCGGGTCGAGCCAGGCGCCGTCGGGGTCGACCAGCACCTGGGGCACGGAGGCGTCGAGCCAGGCCATGGCGACCTTCGATGTGAGGGGTCCTCCGAAGCGGAGTACGAGGTCGGGGCGATTCGCCTCGGCGAAGCCCGGCACCCGAAGCAGCGCTTCGTAGGTCGTCACGGCGTCACCGCCCCGGTGGCCGGAGATGGCGTCGGCCAGCAGGGGCCACCGGAGACCGGCGGCCACCGCCTGCGCCTCGGGGGGGCTCCCCCACCCGGCCACCACCAAACCCCGTTCGGCACTGAGGATCCGTTCCGCCAGCTCCCTCGTTTCGTCCCCCGGGAGCCCGGCCGCCGCCAGGCTCCCGAAGTTGGACCCGCGGCTGACCACCCACGGCCGCCCGTCCGCCCGGCCCGGCTCCGTCTCGTCCTGATCGAGGGCAGCGACGTCGCTGAGGAGGGGCACGAGGGGCTCGCGGAAGGCCACGTTCAGATGGACGGGCCCGGCGGGCGGGCCGGCCGCTTCGGCCCAGACCCGGGCGGCGACGGGACGCCAGGCGGCCCGGGCGGCAAGGTCACCGTCGGCGGGGATGTCGGCGAAGAAGCGGACGGCGTCGCCGTAGAGGTGGACCTGGTCCATGGTCTGCGGCGCTCCCGTGGCCCGGAGCTCCGCCGGCCGGTCGGCGGTGCAGACGATCAGCGGAACCCGGGAGTGGTGCGCTTCGAGCACCGCGGGATGGAAGTGGGCGGCCGCCGTTCCCGACGTGCAGAGCACCAGGACCGGCCGCCCCGAGGCCCTGGCCGCCCCGAGGGCGAAGAACGCCGCCGCCCGCTCGTCGAGATGCACGTCGAGGCGGATCCGCTTCTCCTGCGCCAATGCCAACGCCAGCGGCGCCGACCGGGATCCCGGCGCCAGCACGGCCTGGGCCAGGCCCGCCCGGGCGAGCTCGTCGACGAGCGTGCGGGCACAGGCGCGGCTCACGTCCACGCCGCAGCTCCGTCCGCCACCGCCGAGGAGAACTCCGACGCCACCCGCTCGACGCCCCTGGCCGAGCGGCGCAAGGCCGCCGCCGTGCTTCCTTGCTCCGCAGATCG
>JAUZEX010000014.1 GCA_030838815.1 Actinomycetota bacterium | reverse complement strand
TCGCCCAGGCAGGCGACATGAAGGCGTCCGACGCCACCGGATCTCAACGACTCCGTGGCCGTGGCGCGAGCGAACACCACGGCCTCGCGCCCGGAATGGGGGCCAGCCGTGCGCCAGGATGCGGGCGACGTGGTCGCGCTCGGTGCGGATGGTGATGTGGAGGCGGGCGGCCACGGCGAAGCGGAGCAGCCCGGTCATCTCCGACAGCGGGAGAAAGGATCTCTCCCGCCCGCAGCCGCCATATCGCCCGGACGGCGTCGTCGAGCGACGCTGTGTGCCGCGTGCCGGCGACCCGGCACGGCGCCAGCATCCCGATCGGTGGCCGTTACGCTTCCGGGAGTGGACGACAGCCTGGAGATCTACGAGAACATGGCCAAGGCGCTGGCGGTCCTGACCGCCTGGAACGAGAGCGGCGACGGCGACCTTTCCCTGGTCGAGCAGACGACGATGGGCTACCTCGACAGTCAGTCGGATCCCGACGCCAAGCTCCGGGAGGCGATCAACCTGATCTCGGGGCTGGTGTCCCTCGGCGGGCGGATGCTCCTCCAACTCGCCCACAACCTGGAGTTGAGTGAGGACGAGCTGCTCCACATCATGGGCCAGGGCATCGCCTACGGCAGCTGACGACCGCGCCCGAGACGTCGACGGGGAGGGCCCGCGGGGGACAATGGACGGTTGGGCGACCTCGCACACCGGGCGCCGGACCGGCACGAGGCCCAGTTCCCGGAGGGGGGCCGAGCGATGCCACAGGCAGACGACGACGAACAGGAAGTGATCGAGTTCCTCAATGAGCTGCGGGTCGTCCTCCCCGGGGTCCAGGTGTTGTTCGCCTTTCTGCTGACCGTGCCGTTCAGTGCCCGTTTCGGGCAGCTGCGACCGATCGACCGGGATGTCTACTTCGCCGCGTTGCTGCTGGCGGCCGGCTCTTCGGCGATGCTGATGGCGCCGTCGGTCCATGCCCGGCTGAACTGGCGACACCAGGACAAGCGGCGGCTGATTGCCCTGTCGAATCCGTTGGCCATCACCGGCAGCGGCCTGCTCGCCGCCGGCATCGCCTGCTCGATCTATTTGATCGCCGACGTGCTCTACCGATCGACGGCGGCCGCCGTCACCGGAGCGCTGGTGACGGCGGTGATCCTGGGGACGTGGTTCGCCATCCCGCTCTACGATCGCCGCCGGCACCCGTCCGGCGTTGGGCCCCGGCCGCCCCGGCGATCCGCGTGATCCGGTGATCGGGCGACCGGTCCGGAGTTCACCGGTGGCTCAGCCCGCCTCCTCCAGGGCCTCTCCGAACTCGACCAGGAGCCTGCTGTGCTGGTTGTCGGCCAGCGCCTTCCCGACGGCCAGGACCACGGCCACCGGCCACTCGATGCATTCGAGCGCCGCCAGGGCCGCCACCCCGGCGTACCAGCCGAGATGATGCGGAGGCGGCAGGGTGACCGTGCCGATGGCCGGGATCCGGAGTGAGATCCGGTTGTGGTCCAGGACCCGCTGGGCGGCCTGCCCGGCATGCGACGGTGGGCGTCGGCGGTTGTTCTGCCGAGCCGGGGGCGCGACGACAGGGGGGCCGGCCGTTGGGGTCATCTCCACCTCCCGATGGCGGATCGCCGGGTCAGGCTACCTCGGATGTCGACCGTCAAGACGTCGTCGGGACGGGCGAGGATCGCCGCCGACTGCGTCGCGGTTCCCACCTCTTAGGTAACGTTGTTACCTAAGACGTTGGTCCGACGGCCAGGGCCGGCAGCGGGGGAGCGGGTGGGGTCCACGGCAGGGGCCATCGCCGACCTGACCTGCGGCGATCCTCCGCCGGACGCGAAAATGTCGCCCACAGTAACCCTGACCTTGCGGTCCCGGCTCCTGCGGACGACAAAGAACACCATATCACGGCCACCGGATCGCCGTCCAAGCGGGCCGAGCCGACAGGCCGGGACCGTCCACGAATGGGCGATCCGGTCCAATTGGGGCATCCGGGCGCGTTGGCGTCGCCCCATGGCATCCGTGCGACCTCGGCGGGGTACAGGCCGGCTATGGCCCACGACGTGACAGCGACCCCGGAGAAGAACGCCTCGCCGCCCTCGGCCGTCGGCCGGATCTTCAGGAACTCCGACACGGGGCAGTGGGCGATCGTCCAGTTCCCCAACCTTCCGCTGGCGATCTTCCTCGTCGCCACGCTGGTGCGGCTGGCCGTTCATCCCCACGGCGGGGCAGGAACCGCACTGTCGGTCGTCGGCGGGCTCGGCCTGGCCTGGTGGTCCGTCGACGAGATCGCCCGAGGCGACAGCCCCTTCCGCCGGGTCCTCGGCGCCGTGGTCCTCGTCGGGCTCGCGCTCAGCCTGCTCACGGGCTGAGACCCCGCCGCCGGCGCAGCGTCCGCCGCGTCCATGGCCCCCGCCAGGACGCGACCCGAGGACGGTCAACCGCGCGGGCACCCGCCCCGCCGGGCCTGATACCATCCCCCCAGATGGTGTCAGGATGGTCAGGGGATGTCGATGGCTGGGACGGAAGCAGAGAAGACGGAGAAGATCACCATCAACCTCGGCCTCGTCGACCTCGGCCAGATCGACCTGCTGGTCCAGGAGGGCTTCTACGCCAACCGGACGGATTTCATCCGGACGGCGATCCGGGGGCAGCTCGGGGCGCGGGCGTCGGCGGTGGACCAGACGGTGGCGCGCCGTACGCTCGTCCTCGGCACCCGCCACTACAGCCGCCGCGACCTGGAGGACATCCGGGATGCCGGCGAGACGGTGGACATCCGCGTCCTCGGTCTGGCCAGCATCGCCGACGATGTCTCCCCGACGCTGGCGCTGGCGACGATCGGATCCGTCGAGGTCCTCGGCGCCTTCCGGGCCAGCGCGGCGGTGAAGGCGGCACTGGCCCCGCGCACGGCCTGAGGGAGCAGGCCCGGCCGTGACCGCCCCCGCTCCCGCCCCATGACAGCCGCTCGCCCGTTGCACGAGAAGGGAACGCGAACCGTGGATGACGTCCGGATGGCCACCATGGCCGAGGCCACGCGACTCACAGGCCAGGGCCGCCTCGCCGAGGCCACGACGCTGATCCAACGCAACCTGGGAATCGCACCCCCCGGTCGGGGGCCGGTGCTCGCCCTCCAACCGTTGCGCAGTCCCCGTCCCCGTGGTGGCGCCCGGGAGGCCGACCAGGGGTCGGCGGGAGGGCGGTTCCTGGACTGCTCGTACACCAACGCAGCCGGGACCCGCCGGTACAAGCTGTACGTACCGACCGGCTACCGCGGACAGGGCGTGCCGTTGGTCGTCATGCTGCACGGTGGTACGCAGGGTGCCGGTGACTTCGCCGTGGGCACGGGCATGAACGCGCTGGCCGAACGCCACACCTTCCTGGTCGCCTACCCGCAGCAGGCGGACTCCGCCAACGCCGGCCGCTACTGGAACTGGTTCCGGCCCGGCGACCAGGTCAAGGACGCCGGCGAGCCGTCCCTCATCGCCGGAATCACCCGCCGGATCATGGCCTCGCACTCGGTCGACACCGGCTGCGTCCACATCGCCGGCTTCTCCGCCGGAGGAGCGATGGCCGCCGTCATGGCGGGCACGTATCCCGATCTCTACGCCGGGGTCGGGGTCCATTCCGGGCTCCCGCATGGCGCCGCCCATGATCTGCCCTCCGCCTTGGCGGCGATGAGCCACGGAGCGACGACTCCGATCCGGCGGGCCGCCCGGGCCGTCCCGCTCATCGTCTTCCACGGCGACCGCGACAGGGTCGTCGCCCCTGTCAACGCCGAGCGGCTCGTCGGCGAGGCGCTGAGAACGAACGGCCCGGGAGCGGTGAAATCGACCAGTCGGGGCCAGCGCCACGATGGCCACGCCTACACCCGGACCGTCTACACGAACTCGAACGGCGAGACACTGATCGAACAGTGGATCGTCCATCAGGCCGGCCACGCCTGGTCGGGGGGAGACGCCACCGGCTCGTACACCGACCCCGAAGGGCCCGACGCCTCAACCGAGATGATCCGGTTCTTCGGCGAGCACTCCAGCGGCGCGCCGGCGTACTGACGGGACCCGTTCACGGCGTTTTCACGCCACGGGTGGGACAATGACATGGCCATGACTCCGAGTCGATGGAAGGAGGCGGCGGCGATGCGATCGAAACCTCACAGTCCGCTGCCCCCGTCGACGTCGCTGGCCCTCCGCTAGCACGCCCCCGGGGGCCGCACGCGGTCTGCCCTGTCGGCGCACCGCGTGCTGGTCAGCTTCGGCGCGCCCCGGCGCGCCCCCGACGCGGAGGTTGTTCCATGGAAGCCATTGTCGAACTTGTCCTCGGGGCCGTCGTCGACGTCCTGATCGGGCTGGTCGTGTCGTACGTCGTCACCCGGTTCGCCCGGCCGTCCACGACGTCCGAGCCCTTCGGCGCGGCGGCCTGACCGACCGCGGTCCGCTCGGCCCGTCCAACGGAGATACCGCTTCGAACCCAGGCTCGGATCAGTACCCGACGTTCTCCACGGTGGAGGCGTCGGGGATGTCGTCCTCGCAGTCTTCGGCCGATTGCGGTTGCTCGCCATCGCGGACCTCGACAGGACGCCCGTCCTGCAGGTCGGATGGCCCTCGCTTGTCGCTCTCCATGTCCCTCACCCCCGACGTGGCCGATACCTGCCCCAGACGTACCCCGGGGGGACGGGCTCAACCGCCGAGGAGACCCCGGACGTAGGCCGCCTGACCGACGTGCTGCAGGCTGTCGTCGGCGATGCTGACGAGCCGCACGCCGAGGGTGACCGGCGGGTCCCAGCGCCGATCGACGACCCGGTCGAGATCGGCGGCCGTCAGGCCCTCCAGCAGGGCCCGGGTTCGCCCCCAGACGGCATCCAGGTACTCCACCAGGATCCCGGGCCCATCGGGGCGGACGGCCGCCACCTCCTCCGCCGAGTGGCCGTAGCCGTGGTTCTGGGGATCCGGGTCGAGGCCGAAGCGCCCGGCCCATCCGCCGTCGACCCAGAGCTGTCCGCCCTCGAGCAGCTCGGCGACGTGGTGGTCCTGGATCCGGGTGAGATGCCAGACCAGCCAGGCGATGCTGTTGGCCCCCGGCGCCGGCCTCTCGGCCAGTTGCTTCTGGTCCAGCCCGTCGACCGCCTCCCGGACCAACGGGGGGATGCGACCGTACAGCTCGACCAGCAACGCGGCGACGTCCATCCCACCATTCCAGCACGGCCCGCCGGGGCCCGGAACCGGAGACTTTCCGTTCCCACGAATTATTGATAGACATCGAACACTTCGATGTCTATGCTTTGTCGCATGGGACCTCCGCCGAGCGAACCGATCGGGCTCCAACTGAGCCGCACGGCCAAGGTGCTGAGCCGGGCCTTCGACGAGGCGCTGGCCGGAGCCGGCGGGTCGCTGCCCGTATGGCTGGTGCTGGTGTCCCTCAAGGCGCAGCGCCCCGGGCGGCAACGGCAACTGGCCGAGGCGGTCGGCGTCGAGGGTCCGACGCTGACCCACCATCTGAACAAGATGGAGGCGGCGGGGCTCGTGACCAGGACCACCGATCCGAACAACCGGCGGGTCCACCGCGTGGAGCTCACCGAGCAGGGGGAGGTCGTCTTCGGGCGGCTGCGCCAGGCCGCTCTCAAGTTCGACCGTCGGCTACGCGCCGGAATCAGCGACGCGCAGATCGACACCCTGACCGACGTCCTCGGCCACCTCCGGCTCAACGCCGGCGCGGGGCCGGCCCCGAACCGGGAGCTCGAGCCGTGAACCTCGTCCTGCATCTGTCGCACTTCAACTGGCCCGTCGGTCCCGACGGTCTCCGGGGGATGCTGTCCGACATCGCCGCCCTGGCCGACGAAGGCGGCTTCAGCGGCCTCGCCACCGCCGACCACCTCTGGCAGCACCCCATGGCCGGCGGCCCGGCGGCCGACTGCCTCGAGGCGTACACGACGCTCGGCTTCCTGGCCGCCCGCACCGACTCCGTCCGGCTCCTGACGGTCGTCACCGGCGCCCACTTCCGCCATCCGGCGCTTCTGGCCAAGACCGTCACCACGCTCGATGTGCTGTCGGGCGGGCGGGCCTGGCTCGGCATCGGCGCCGGCCACTACGAAGAGGAGTGTGTCGGACTCGGCGTCCCGTTCCCCCCGCTGGGCGTCCGCTACGAATTCCTCGAGGACGCCCTCGAGGTCTGCACCCGCATGTGGGCCGGCGACCAGGGCGAGGACAGGCCCTTCACCGGACGCCACCTGAGTGCCGGGCGGCTCCTCAACGTGCCCCAGGCGCGGCAGCGGCCCCGCCCCGGGATCCTCATCGCCGGCGGCGGGGAACGGCGCACCCTGGCCCTCGTCGCCCGCTACGGCGACGCCTGCAGCCTCCGGCCCGGGCCCGACATCCCCCACAAGCTCGCCGTCCTGCAAGGCCACTGTGACGCCGCCGGCACGGACTACGACCGCATCGAACGCACCTGCGCCTTCGCCTTCGATCCCGACGACGACGGCCCGCAGACCAAGGAGCTCATCGACCGGCTCCGCGGGCTGGCCGGCCTCGGCGTCGACACCGTCATCGGCCGCATCGACGGCGCCGACCCCCGGTCGACCGTCGAGCGCCTGGCCCGCCACGTCGTCCCCGCCGTCCGCGACCTCGGCCGCCGCCACCCGGGATCACCCACCGGCGATCGGGCTGCGGGCCAGATCTCCGTTTGAAAGAGCGGCTCCCCGCCGTGCACGGCCCGGCGATCTCCCGCCTGAACGCGCCCGTCGCCCACCGCTGAGGGAGTACTGAACGGGCCGTCTCGATCGGGTGACGGTGGCAGGGTCCACGCCATTCGTCCCGAATGAACCCTCTGCGTCGTTCGTGAGCGGAGGTCTCCCGGACGCCTAGGCGATCGAAAGCTCGTTGCAGTTCGGACAGAGCAGTGCCCACCGGCCACCGAGATCGATGATCGACCCAGCCATCCTCACCGCCTCCTGGCAGCGGGGACAACGCACCTTCAGTGCCCGATACGGTTGACGCCTCGCCACTTGTCGGCCCTCCACGCTGTCGGCGAACACCATGCCGATTGAGCGCCACCGGCGATGAATACGCCATGAAACACCCACACGGTGACGAACCGGGAGGCTCGGAGCTGCCGGCGGACCAGCCCTCGCGGAAGAGCCTGGCGCAGGGCACACAGCAGCGACGGGCCGGTGGGACCGCTACGTCTGGTCGTCACCCTCCGCCCGACGGATCCGGCCCTCCAGCTGCTGGACGATCCCCGCCTCCTCCAGGTCCGGATCGTCCAAGAACTCACCGGCGACCTCCTTGAGGCGACCGGCGATCCCCTGGCCGATGCCCTTCGCCGCTCGTTCGAGACCGGTCTCGTTGCGCCGGTTCACGGCCCGCCCGATCGAATCCGGGACGCGGATCGACTCCGCCCCCGACGGGCCCGGCACGACGACGGTCGCCCCATCGGAATCGAACGACACTTCGGCGATCTCGTCGGTGAGGAACGTGCGGGTCTCCTCGAAGACCGAGCCGTCCCCCCGCAACCCCAGGATCTGATGGACGAATCGATCCCCGGCCACCGCGTCGACCGTCCAGATGCCCTGCGGCAAGTCCGCGTCCGAGGCGTCGGAATGCTCGATCCGACGGGTCTGCGCCTGCCCCGTTGCCGCCATCACACGAGAGTGGATCTCGGCGGGAAGGTCGTCCCACGTCCGGTCTGCGATGGTCACGGAGTGAGTTATCCCATGCATCGGCGAGGTTTAACCTTGATTTGACGGCCCGTGCCGGGGGCAGGGGATGGGGTCCGTTCCCGACGGACCGGCCTGCGTGGCGACGCACGATCCGGCGCCCCACCCCTCGGCGTCCGATTTGGACTCGGTTCGGGCCACGAAAAGGACCGCCCAGGAAACCCAGAGGGAACCTGTACGCAGGGGTTGGTATGGCCCGCTTTCACGGACGGAAGAGGGCGTCGAGGACACCGAAGGGCTTCCGGTCCTCGTCAACGCGCACCGATTGCGCGCACCGATGTGTTTCCGCCCGAAATCGCGCCGCATTGCCCGTCCCGCCGGCGGAATAGCTATGCTCGAATATCGCTCTCAAGGTCATTGTCGGCTCCGCAGCGGGGAACCAAGGCGACAGGCTTTGTCGGCGACACCGGCGCTCGATTTTGAGCCAAACCTGGAGGGCGACATCAATCAAAAGCCGCAGGCAGCTCGGAAGGCAAGGACCCGGACGTCGACGGCCGTCGCGCCGGTGGCGAGACGGAAAGCGCCGGTGACGGAACCCAAGGTCCCAGCCCGGCGTGGCCGGTCCCCCATGTCCGACGAGCACAAGCAGGCGCTGGCCGAAGGGCGGGATCAGGGCCGTGGCGTCCGGCTCTACCTTGAGGCGCTGGAGAAGAACCGCCCGAAGCGGGGCCGGAAACGT
>JAUZEX010000880.1 GCA_030838815.1 Actinomycetota bacterium | reverse complement strand
TGGGCTCGGGCACCGAGAAGTACAACGCCCAGTACGCCATCAGCCGCCAGGCCCAGGACGAGATGGCCGCCGGCAGCCACGAGCGGGCGGCCGCCGCCATCAAGGACGGGCGCTTCGCCGACGAGATCACGCCGGTGTCGGTGCCCCAGCGCAAGGGCGATCCGATCGTGATCGACTCCGACGAGGGCGTTCGGCCCGGCACGACGGCCGAGAGCCTGGGGAACCTCCGGCCCGCCTTCTCGAAGGAAGGCACGATCACGGCCGGCAACGCCTCGCAGATCTCCGACGGCGGGGCGGCCATGATCGTGATGAGCAAGGCCGCCGCCGAGCGCCTCGGGGCCACCCCGATGGCCGAGCTGATCGGCTACGGCATGGTCTCCGGCCCCGACCCGTCGCTCCAGCTCCAGCCGGCCAACGCCATCAAGAAGGCTCTGGGCAAGGTCGGCAAGCAGGTCTCCGACATCGACCTGTTCGAGATCAACGAGGCCTTCGCCGCCGTCGGACTGGCCTCCATGGCCGACCTCGGCATCAGCGACGAGATCGTGAACGTGAACGGCGGCGCCATCGCCCTCGGCCACCCGATCGGCATGTCGGGCGCCCGGCTCGTGATGACGTTGATCAACGAGCTGCGCCGCCGGGGCGGCGGTCTCGGCGCCGCCGCCCTCTGTGGCGGTGGCGGCCAGGGCGACGCCGCCCTGATCCAGACCCTGTAATCGTCCCCGGCGCCCCGCCGAGCCCTCCAACTGGCGTTCGTTTTCCGCTCTATCCCGGGAAGCGAACGCCAGTTTGGCGCGGTCCGGCCAGTGATGGCCCCTTCTCCGGCCGGCGGGGCTGGTTACGCTGACGGCCGTGCTGGTGCCGGACCTGCGGCCTCTCTCGGTCGGCGAGATCATCGACGTGGCCATCAAGATCTGGCGGCGGCATCTCTCGACGCTGGCCCGGATCGTGTTCGTCGTCGTGGCGCCGGTGCAGGTCCTGGCGGCGCTGGTGACCGCCTCGGTGACATCGACCGACGCGGTGTTCAACCGGGTCGACGAGACGGGAAACCCGTCGATCGACACGCACGCCCTCGCCGGGTGGGTGGCGGGCATGGTTACGGCCCAGACGCTGTCCGCCCTGGCCTTCCTGATCGCCAGCGCGGCGGTCCTCCGGGCGGTGAGCGTCGCCTATCTGGGCGGGACGCCCGACTGGCGCGACTCCCTCCGGGCGGCCACCAGCCGCCTCCGGTCGTTGATCTGGCTCGGCTTCCTGATCGCCGTCGGCCTCGGCCTCTCGGCCGTGGCGTTGCTCATCCCCTTCATCTGGCTCGGGGTGTCGTGGTCGATCGCCTTCCCGGTCCTGATCGCCGAGGGGGAACGGGGGACGGGCGCCCTCCGCCGGTCGTTCCGTCTGGTCCGGGGCCGGTGGTGGCCGACGTTCGGGGCGCTGGCACTGGGCTTCATGTTCCAGTTCTTCGTCGGGCTCGTCTTCGGCATCCCGCTCAGCCTCCTGGCCCAGCGCTGGGACAGCGGCTCGGTGGCGGCGATCGCGGTCAGGACGGTGGTGAGCGTGACCTCATCGGTGATCACCACCCCCTTCATGGCCGCCGTGCTGGTCCTCATCTACTTCGACCTCCGGGTCCGCAAGGAGGGCTTCGACCTCGACCTCCTCTCCCAGGGCGTGGGAATCCCGGGGGCGGCCCTCCCCGACCGCGGTCCCTGGGTCACCCCCGGCGCCTGGGTCGCTCCGTCCGGCGGGGGGTGGCCCGCCCCCAGCGGAGGGTGGCCCGCCCCCAGCGGAGGGTGGCCCCCCGCTTCCGGAGGGGGCTCGGACCCCGTCCCCGAAGGACCGACGCGCCCTGAGAGGGGCGCTCCGCCGACCACGGGTTGGAATGGACCGGGCGACGGACGGCCGCCGGGCGAGCCGCCGGAACGGCCGTGACGGCACCGGGGCTCGGGGCGGTCGATCCGGATGCCGCCCGGCGGGTGGCCGAGGACATCCTGACCGACCGCCGCTTCCATCCCCATCAGGGGCCCAAGCCCTTCGCCGGCTTCTTCCGGCGGCTCGGCGAGCTGGTCGTGGATCCCGTCCTGCGGTTCTTCCGGGCCGTCGGCGACGTCCTCCCGAGCATCGGATCCCCGCTGTGGCTGGCGCTGGCGGCGGTGGTCGTGGCCGCCGCCGTCGTCCTCACCATCCGGCTCTCGGCCCGCCGGGGCCGGCCGCGGATGCCCGGCGGCGGCCGCCACACCGCCGATGGTGACGGCCTCGATCCCGGCGAGCTCGAGCGTCGAGCCGACGAGGCTGAGCGCCGGGGCGACCTCGACGCCGCCCTCCGCCTGCGCTTCCGGGCCGGCCTCGTGCGCCTCGCCGACGCCGGTGCGGTGCGCCTCCGCCCCGGCCTCACCAACGCCGCCGTGAGCCGGACCCTGCGGTCACCGTACTTCGACGAGCTGGCCGGACACTTCGACGAGGTCGCCTACGGTGGGCGCCCCGCCTCGGAATCCGATGTCGCCGCCGCCCGCGCCACGTGGCCGGCCGTCGTAGAGGCGGCGAGTGCCGCCGCCGGAGCCCCACGATGACCCCGAATACCGCCCGGTGGCCCCGGCCCGCTCCCGGGCGACGTGAGCCATGAGCGCCGTTGCGGGGCTCGACGGTGTCGTTGAGGCGGATCCGGTTGCGGTGGCGCGGCGGCGGGGGGCGAGGCTCTCGGTCGTGGCCGGAGCGGCGTTCCTGGCCTTGGCCGCGCTGTCGTCGTTCCTGCCCGGCGGCGGCGGACAGGGGGGCGGCTCGCCGTCGTCGTCGTACTCCAACCGGCCCGACGGGACGTCGGCCTGGGCCGAACTCCTGAGCCGGTTCGGCTACCACGTCGACCGCCTCCGGGGCGATCTCGACCCGTCCGGCCTCGATCCGGCGACCACCGTCGTGGTGCTCGATGCCCCCGGGCTCACCGGCACCGAGGCCCGCAACCTGGGTCACTTCGTCCACCGCGGCGGGCACGTCGTGGCCGGCGGTGTGGGCGCCGACGGCTGGCTGCAGTCGGTGGTCGACGATCCGCCGACCCTGAGCGGCGACGGGACTCGGGCTGCCCGGCCGGTCGGGGCGGCGGCACCGGAGGTCGACGGCGTCACCGCCGTGCGGACGGCCAAGCTCGGCTCGTGGTCCGATCCCGGGGGGCTCGAGCCCATCCTGGCCGGCGACGACGGGCGGGTGATCGCCCTGGCCGGCCACTCGGAGCAGGGCCGGGTCGTCGCCTTGGCCGACCCGTCGCCCGTCCAGAACGCCCTCCTGGCCGTCGATGACGACGCCGCCCTGGCCCTGGGGCTGGCCGGGGGTCCCGGACGCACCGTCCTGTTCGCCGAGGGCGCCCACGGCTACGGGCGGGGAGAAGGGTTGGCCGCCCTCCCCCGCCGGTGGCGCCTCACCCTGGCCGGCCTCGGCCTGGCCGCCGCCACCTGGCTCCTGGCCCGGAGTCGCCGCCTCGGCCCGCCGGAGAACGAGTCCCGCCCGCTCCCGCCGTCCCGCTGGGCCTACGTCGACGCCGTGGCCGGCACGCTGGTGCGCACGCGCCGCCCGTTCGAGGCCGTTGAACCGGTCCGCCGGCAGGCCCGGGAGCTGATCGCCCGCCGGGCGGGCCTCCCGCCCGACGCCGGCCCCGACGACCTCTACCGGGCCGGGGTCGGCCTCGGCCTGACACCGGAGGAAGCCGTGGCGGCCATGGGCGGTGGTCCGACCGACGAGACCGGCATCCTGGCCGCCGGCCGGGCGCTCGCCTGTCTGACTGGAGGAGAACGATGACGACGGCGACGCCCTCCGGCACCCCGGGCACGGCCCTCGTCTCGCTCCGCGATCGCGTCGCGGCCGAGGTCCGCCGGGTGGTCGTCGGGCAGGACGAGGTCGTCGACCTGCTGCTGGCGGCGGCGGTGGTGGGCGGCCACGTGCTGCTGGAGGGAGTCCCCGGCGTGGCCAAGACCCTCCTCGCCCGGGCCTGGTCGGCGGCCCTCGGGCTCGACTTTCGCCGCGTGCAGTTCACGCCCGACATGCTCCCGTCGGACCTGTCGGGGACCGTGACCCTGCGGTTCGGCCCTCTCCTTCCCAACGACGCCGGCGGCCGCCAGGACCTGGCCTTCCGACCGGGCCCGGTGTTCACCAACGTGCTGCTGGCCGACGAGATCAACCGGACGCCGCCCAAGACCCAGGCCGCCCTCCTCGAGGCCATGCAGGAGGCGCAGGTCAGCGTCGACGGCGTGTCGCATCCGCTCCCCCGGCCGTTCCTGGTCGTCGCCACCCAGAACCCGATCGAGTACGAGGGCACCAACCCGCTCCCGGAAGCCCAGCTCGACCGCTTCCTCCTGAAGGTCGACGTCGGCTACCCCACGGTCGCCGAGGAGGAGGCCATCCTCCGCCTCGGCCATCGCGGGGTGACGCCCGTCGCCCTGGAGAAGGTCCGGGTGGCCGCCACGGCCGCCGACCTCGCCGCCGCCCAGGCCGAGGTGGACGCCACGACCGTGGCCGACGAGGTCGTGGCCTACGTGGTGGCGGTCGTGCGCCGGACCAGGGAGCTGCCCAGCGTCGCCCTCGGCGCCAGCCCCCGGGCCGCCGTGCACCTTCTGGCCGCCGCCCGGGCCGCCGCCCGCCTCGGAGGCCGGGCCTTCGTCACCCCCGACGACGTCGCCGGCATGGCGGCACCCGTCCTGCGCCACCGGCTGGTGCTGCGCCCCGAGGCGGAGCTGGAGCGCTACCGCCCCGACGACGCCATCGCCGCCGCCCTGGCCTCCGTCCCTGTCCCGCGCTGAGTCCCACACCGCCCGGATGAGCACCGCCGCCCCGCTCCCGGTCCGAGCCTCCCGGCCCGGCCCCATGAGCCCCACGCCCCGACTCGCCCTGCTGCTGGCCGCCACCGCCCTCGGCTTCCTTTTCCTGCCCCCGGCGTTGCCGGCGCTCATCGCCCTCGCCCTCCTGGCCGGCGCCGCCGGGGACGCCCTGGCCGTCCGCCGGCCGCCGCGGGTGGCGCGGTCGGTGCCGGGGATCCTGGCCCGGGGCGTACCGGCCCAGGTGGTCGTGGACGTCGACGCCGGCGGGGCCGCGACCCGCGTCCGCCAGCCCGTCCCCCCTGATCTCGACCTTGAGCCCCGGGAGGCGGACGGGCCCCTCACCGCCACGGTGGTTCCCCGGCGGCGGGGGCGCCATGCCCTACCGGCCCCGGCCGTGCGGGTGGAGGGGCGATTCGGGCTCGGCCGGGTCCACCACCGGCCGGCCGAGGAGGCGGAGGTCCTCGTCTATCCCGACATGCCGGCCGCCCACCGGCTGGTGGTGGCCGTACGCCAGGGCCGCTTCCGGGACCCGGGCGTCCTCACCCGGGGGCCGCTCGGCCTCGGGACCGACTTCGAGTCGATCCGGGACTACCTCCCCGACGACGACATCCGCCAGGTCAACTGGCGGGCCAGCGCCCGCACAGGTCGGCCGATGAGCAACCAGTACCGGGTCGAGCAGGACCGCAACGTGATCTGCTGCATCGACGCCGGGCGCCTCATGGCCGCCCCGGTCAGCGCCGATGCCGGTCCCGGCGTCCCCCTGACGAGGCTCGACGCCGCTCTCGACGCCGCCGTGGCGGTTGTCCTGGTGGCCGACGAGATCGGCGACCAGGCGGGGGCAATCGCCTTCGACAGCACCGTCCGCCGGCGGCTGTCGCCCCGCCGCCGGGGCGGTCGGGCCGTGGTCGAGGCCATCTTCGATCTGGAGCCGACCACCGCCGACAGCGACTACGAGCTGGCCTTCCGGAACATCGGCGGCGGAAAGCGGGCGCTTGTGATCGTCTTCACCGACCTCCTCGAGGAGGGGGCGGCCCGCAGCCTGGTGGAGGCTGTGCCGGTGCTGGCCCGCCGCCACCACGTCGTAGTGGCCGGCGTCCGCGATCCCGACCTGGACCGGGCCGTTCGCACCCCGCCCTCGGGGGTGCGCGACGTGCTGGCGGCGTCGGTCGTGGTGGAGGCCCTCGACGCCCGGGCCCGGGTGGTGGCCCAGCTCCGCCGGGGCGGCGCCGAGGTCCTCGAGGCGCCCCCCGACCAGCTGGCCGCCGCCTGCGTCGGCGCCTACCTGCGGGCCAAGGCCCGCAGCCGGCTGTAAGGCCGACCAGCCGGGCACCGCCGGATCAGGCCGGCGCTAGGCGCTCCGGACGGCCCCGCCAGAAGACGAGGGCCCAGTAGGGAGCGGCCACCAGCACGCCCACGGCCACGGCACCGGCCAGCGGAAGGCTGGTCGGCGTCACGAATCCCTCGACGAGCCCCGCCAGCACGAACCACGGCATCGTGCCCAGCACGATCTCGGCCCCCTGCCGGGCCCCGAGGCCGAGCGCCACCCGGCGGCTGCGCCGGCCGGGATCGATGAGGGCCCAGCCGACGGAGAACCCCGCCGCCCCGCTGACGGCGATGACCGACAGTTCCAGCACGCCGTGGGGTGCCACCAGCGACAGGAACGGGCCGGGCCGGCCGGCGGCCACCGTCAGCCCGGCCACCCCGCCGATCAGGGCGCCGTTGTAGAGGAGCACCAGGGTGGTGCCCACTCCGGCCAGGATCCCGCCGGCGAAGGCCACGAACGACACCTGGATGTTGTTGGTCAGGATCTGGCCGGCGAGCGTGGCCTGACGACCGAGGGCCAGGCCGAGGTCGCCCCCGCCGTGCTCGCCGACCCCCCGGAACTGGCTGGGGAGGAAGCGACCGGCGGCGGCCGGGTCGGCGGCGGCCCAGAGCCCGACCAGCAGCGCCGGGACGATCATCAGGAGCCAGCACAGCCCGACCAGGCCGATCCGCTCGCGGACCAGCCGCCAGTAGCCGCGGGAGAGGAACTGCCGGAGTGAGGCGCCCTGGCTCGTGGAGGCGTAGACGAGGTGCCGGGACCGGCCGACGAGGTCCTCCAACCGGACGGTCACGGGGTCGCCGGGCCATCGCCGCCGGGCCAGGGCGAGGTCGGCCGCCGCCGCCCGGTACGTCGACCCCAGCCGGCGCACCCCGGCCGGGCCGAGGTGCTCCGGCCGGCGCCCGGCGGACTTGACCAGCGTGCGCAGCTCGTCCCACTCGGGAGTGCGCTCCCGGACGAAGGCGTCGAGGTTCATCTGGGGCAGGAGGGTAGAGGAAGTCGGCGAAAATGGGACGGTGACGTACGACGACCGGATCTCGATCCCGACCCCCGAGGGCGTGGAGCTCGAGCTCGTCCTGGCCGGGTTGGGATCCCGGCTCGTGGCCGCCATCGTCGACCAGCTGATCAAGCTGGGAGTGTTCGTGGCCCTGTTCGTCCTCGGGGGCGCGCTGTCCGGCGACAACGCCGGCGGGTTCCTCGTCGCCGTCCTCGTCGTCGCCTCGTTCCTGGTCTTGTTCGGCTACGACGTGGCCTTCGAGACGCTGGCCTCGGGCCGCACGCCGGGGAAGCGGGCCGCCGGGCTGAGGGTCGTCCGCCTGGGCGG
>JAUZEX010000862.1 GCA_030838815.1 Actinomycetota bacterium | reverse complement strand
GTCTACGCCCCGAACTCCAAGGGTGGACCGCGGGCCGACACCGCCCACTACGGCCAGCCGGCGGGCTGGCACGCCGACGGCGACATGGTGCACGCCGCCGGCACGCTCCACGCCGAGGACGACGACTGGGGTCAGGCCGGCACCCTGGTGCGCGACGTACTCGACGACGCGGCCCGGGAGCGGCTGGTGAACAACATCGTCGGTCATCTGCTCAACCGTGTCACCGAGCCGGTCCTGCAGCGGGCATTCGAGTACTGGCACAACGTCGACGCGGATCTGGGCGACCGGGTCGAGAAGGGCGTCCGGAGCGGGCAGTCCTGAGGAGGAGGCATGACGATCAGCGTTGGTGACGAGACCCGTATCGGCTGGATCGGCGCGGGCCGGATGGGCTCCGCCCTGGTCACCCGGTTGCTGGGGGCGGGCTTCGACGTCGCCGTCTACAACCGGACGAAGGCCAAGGCCGCGGCGCTGGTCGAGTACGGCGCGACGGTGGTGGACCGCCCGGTCGAGCTGGCCGACCGGGACGTGGTGTTCAGCATGGTGTCCGCCTCCGCCGACCTGCTGGCCGTGACCTCCGGCGAGGACGGCCTGCTCACCGGCTGCACCGGACCCGGCGTGCTCGTCGATTCCTCCACGGTGTCGGCCGAGGCGTCGGCGCAGGTTCGGACGGACGCGGCGAAGGTCGGCACGGAGTATCTCGCCGCACCGGTCAGCGGCAACCCGAAGGTGGTCGGCGCCGGCAAGCTGACCCTGGCGGTATCCGGTCCCCGGCCGGCGTTCGAGGAAGTCGCCCCGCTGCTCGAGGCGCTCGGTCGCGGGGTCACCTACGTCGGGGAGGGCGAAGTCGCCCGCCTCGTGAAGATCTGCCACAACGTGTTCCTGGCCGTGGTGACCCAGTCCCTGGCCGAGGTCACGGTGCTGGCCGAGAAAGGCGGCGCGAGCCGCGCCGCCTTCCTGGAGTTCCTGAACAACTCCGTGCTGGGCTCGGAGTTCTCCCGGTACAAGACGCCGGCCCTGGTCAACCTGGACTTCACGCCGACCTTCACCATGCCCTTGCTGCGCAAGGACCTCGACCTCGGCCTGACCGCCGCCCGGGAGCTGGAGGCGCCCATGCCGCTGGCCTCGACAACGGCGCAGATCGTCGCCAGCGCCGTCGGGGCAGGACATCGGGACAACGACTTCGCCGAGCTCATCGTGGAGCAGGCCCGCCGCGCCGGCCTGGAATTGTGGCCGGAGAACGCCGAGGTCGACGACGGTCTGAACGGAGCGCCAGGCCGGTGACGACGAGCACAGAGACCCGGACGAGCACAGAGACCCGGACGAGCACAGAGACCCGGACGAGCCCAAAGACCAGGCCAGAGACCGCTCCCCTGCCCGCTCCGGGCCACGGGGGCGTGGATTTCGAGCAGCGCGTCGACTTCGGCCGGCTGCGCGACTACCGGCTGGGTCGGGCCAGGGCCGCGCTCGAGTCGAGCGAATGCGGCGCGTTCCTGCTCTTCGACTTCTACAACATCCGCTACGTGACCCAGACGTGGATCGGCGGGGCGCTCGGGGACAAGATGACCCGCTACGCGCTGCTTCCCCGCGGCGGAGAACCGGTGCTGTGGGACTTCGGCTCGGCGGCCAAGCACCATCAGCTCTATTCCCCCTGGCTGGCCCCGGAGAACTGCCGGGCCGGGATGCTGGGCCTCCGGGGCGCGATCGCGCCGGCCGTCGGGCTGATGGAGTCGGCCGTCCGTGAGCTCAAGGGCATGCTGACCGACGCCGGACTCGCCGATCAGCCGGTGGGCGTCGACATCGTGGAGCCACCGTTCCTGTTCGAGATGCAGCGCCAGGGCCTGAAGGTGCTCGATGCCCAGCAGTTGATGCTGGACGCCCGCCAGATCAAGTCCGTCGACGAGATCACCCTCCTCACCCAGGCCGCGGCCATGGTGGACGGCGTCTACCAGGACATCGTGGAGGCCCTCAAACCCGGCGTGCGGGAGAACGAGATCGTGGCGCTGGCCAACAAGCGCCTCTACGAGATGGGTTCCGATCAGGTCGAGGCCATCAACGCTGTGTCGGGCGAACGGTGCAACCCGCATCCGCACAACTTCTCCGATCGGATCATCCGTCCCGGCGATCAGGCGTTCTTCGACATCATCCAGTCCTATAACGGATACCGCACCTGCTACTACCGGACGTTCAGCGTGGGCAGCGCGACGCCGCCGCAGCGGGACGCCTATGCCCGGGCCCGCCAGTGGATGGACGCCGCCATCGAGGCGGTCGGCCCCGGGGTGGGCACCGACACCGTGGCCCGGCTGTGGCCCGCCGCCACCGAGTTCGGTTTCGCCGATGAGATGGCCGCCTTCGGGCTCCAGTTCGGCCACGGGCTGGGCCTCGGCCTGCACGAGCGGCCGATCATCAGCCGGCTCAACAGCCTGGGCGCTCCGGTGGAGATCCAACCCGGCATGGTCTTCGCGCTGGAGACCTACTGCCCGGCGTCGGACGGCTTCTCCGCCGCCCGGATCGAGGAGGAGGTGGTGATCACCGAGCGCGGCGCCCATGTGATCACCAAGTTCCCGGCCCAGGACCTCTTCATCGCCAACGAGTACTGATGGGAGCGACCATGGACGAGAAAACGGGGCTGGCCCTCTACGACCAGCAGATCCGGCTGCGCTACTTCGAGAAACGGGCCTACGACCTGTTCCTGGATAATCTCGTCAAGGGCACCAGCCACCTTTCCCTCGGTCAGGAGGCGATCGCCGCCGCCTTCGGCGTGGCGATGCGCCACGACGACTACACCTTCGCCACCTACCGCGGCCACGCCCACACCCTGGCCCGGGGCGTACCGATGGCGCCGGTGCTGGCCGAGCTGCTGGGCCGGGAGAACGGCCTGATGGCCGGCAAGGGCGGCTCGATGCATCTGACCAGCGTCGAGCACGGCGTGATGGGTTCGTACGCCATCATCGGTGCCCATCTGCCCATTGCCTGCGGCGCGGCGTGGAGCGCCCAGTACCGCGGCAGCGGCCAGGTGGCGGTGGCGTTCTTCGGTGACGGCACGACGAACATCGGCGCCTTCCACGAGGCGCTGAACTTCGCCGCCATCTGGCGGCTCCCGGTGGTCTTCGTCTGCGAGAACAACCTGTACATGGAGTACACCCGGACCTCGACGATCACCGCCGTGCCGCGGCCGGCCGCCGACCGCGCCGCCGCCTACGGGCTTGAACCGGTGGTGGCGGATGGGAACGACGCCGACGAGATGTATGAGGTGGCCACCGCCGCGCTGGGCCGGGCCCGCGCCGGCGAGGGTCCGACGCTGATCGAGGCGCTGACCTACCGGCACGGCGGTCATTCCCGGGCCGATCCGGCCAAGTACCGGCCGCCGGCCGAAGTCGAGGAATGGCTGGCTCGCGACCCGGTCCCCATGTACCGGACGCGACTGCTCGACGCCGGAGTCGACGCCGCGGCGCTGGGCGTGATCGAGAAGGCGGCCATGGCGGACGTGGACGCCGCCACCGAAGAGGCCAAATTGGGGGCGGCTCCCGGTGCCGACCTGTTGTTCAAGGACGTCTGGGCGGATGGAGGCTCGTCGTGGCGGAACTGACCTACCGCGAGGCGATCGCCCGCGGCATCGCACAGGAGATGCGCCGGGACGGCAACGTCGTGTTCCTGGGCGAGGACGTCGCCGCTGCGGGCGGTGTGTTCAAGGGCACGACGGGGCTGCTCGACGAGTTCGGCCCGGTCCGGGTGCGGGACACCCCCATCAGTGAGCAGGCGATCCTCGGTGCGGCGATGGGCGCGGCCATGACCGGGCTCCGGCCGATCGCCGAGATCATGTTCAGCGACTTCTTCGCCGTGTGCTGGGACATCGTGGTCAACGAGATCGCCAAGAGCCGGTACATGACCAACGGGCAGGTCTCCTTCCCGCTCGTGATCCGGGCCGGCAACGGCGGCGGACTCCGGTTCGGCGCCCAGCACTCGCAGTCGGTCGAGAACTGGGCCATGGCGGTGCCCGGTCTGAAGGTGGTCGTACCGTCCACCCCGGCCGACGTCATCGGCCTGCTGGCGGCGGCGGTGCGCGACCCGGATCCGGTGCTCTTCCTCGAGGAGAAGGCGCTCTACCCCACCAGGGGCGAAGTGCCGGACGGGGAGGTCGTGGACGCCCTGGGTCGGGCCAGGGTGCTGCGATCCGGCGAACACGCCACGCTGGTCGCGCTGGGCAACATGGTGCCGCGGGCCACCGCGGCTGCCGAGCAGCTCGGCGCCGCCGGGATCGACTGCACGGTGATCGACGTGCGGTCACTGGTGCCGCTGGACACGCGCACCATTCTGGCCGAGGTGGCCAGAACCGGCCGGATGTTCACCGTCGAGGAAAACCCGCGGCTGTGCGGGTGGGGCGCCGAGCTGGTGTCCATCGTGGTGGAGGAGAGCTTCTTCGATCTGGACGGGGCGCCGGTGCGGATCACCACCCCGCACATCCCGCTCCCCGCCGCCGATGCCCTGGAAGATCTGGCCATCCCGTCCGTCGAGCGCATCGTCACCACCGTCGAAAAAGCGATGAACCAATGAGTGCCGTCATCGACCTCAAGCCCATGGTGCGCAGCACGCCGATCGACCTGTTCATCGGCGGCAGATGGCGGCCCGCCGATGACGGCCAGCGGATCCCCGTCCTCAACCCGGCCACCGGCGCCGAACTGGTCTCCGTGGCGAGCGGTTCGGTCGACGACGGCCTGGCCGCGGTGACGGCGGCCCACGAGGCGGGACCGGGCTGGGCCGCCACCGCGCCGAGGACGCGGGCGGAGATCCTGCGCCGGACCTACAGATTGATGACCGAACGGGCCGAGCAGCTGGCCACGCTCATCGTGCTGGAGAACGGCAAGATCCTGGCCGACGCCCGCTCGGAGGTGGCCTACGCCGCCGAGTTCTTCCGTTGGTACGCCGAGGAAGCCGTGCGCGGCCAGGGCAGTTTCCAGACCGCGCCGACCGGCACGAACAAGATCCTGGTCGTGCGCCAGCCGATCGGCGTCTCGGTCCTGGTCACCCCGTGGAACTTCCCGGCCGCCATGGCCACTCGTAAGATCGGTCCGGCGCTGGCCGCCGGATGCACCGTCGTGCTCAAACCGGCCAGCGAAACGCCGCTGACGGCACTGGCGATCGCAGAGATCCTGGCTGAGGCAGGTATTCCGGCCGGCGTCGTCAACGTGGTGCCGTCGCGCCGTTCCGGTCCGGTGGTGCGGACCATGGTCGACGATCCCCGGGTCCGCAAGCTGTCCTTCACAGGGTCGACCGAGGTCGGGCGGCGGCTGCTGGCGGTGGCGGCGGACACGGTGGTCTCCTCGTCGATGGAGCTGGGCGGGAACGCTCCCTTTCTGGTCTTCGCCGATGCCGACCTCGACACGGCCGTACGGGCGGCGATGGTGGCCAAGATGCGCAATGGCGGCGAGGCCTGCACGGCGGCCAACCGGTTCTACGTGCAGCGGCCGTTGGTCGAGAAGTTCACCCGACGGCTGGCGGCCGAGATGGGCGCGCTCCGCCTCGGGTCGGGCCTCGACGAACGTGTCCAACTCGGACCGCTCGTCAACGCCGAGTCCCGGGACAAGGTCGCCCGGCTGGTCGACGAGACCGTGGCCGGGGGCGCCACGGTGCGCACCGGAGGATCGATGGTGGCTGGAGAGGGATTCTTCTTTCCCGCCACGGTTCTCGCCGACGTGCCACCGGGGGCGCCGGTGCTGGCGGAGGAGATCTTCGGACCGGTGGCACCGGTCGTGACCTTCGACACCGAGTCCGAGGCGATCGAAATGGCCAACGACACGGAGTACGGGCTCGTGTCGTACGTGTGCACGTCGGACCTGGGCCGCGGGCTGCGGGTGGCCGAGGCGTTGGACTGCGGGATGGTGGGCTTGAACCGGGGTGTGGTCTCCGATCCCGCCGCGCCGTTCGGCGGCACCAAGCAGAGCGGCCTGGGCCGTGAAGGCGGACACGAAGGAATGCTCGAGTTCACCGAGTCCAAGTACATCGCCGTCGAATGGTGAGACTTCCATGACCACCAGGACCCTTGTGCGCGGCGGCATCGTCTTCAGCGTCGACCCGGACATCGGTGATCTGCCTCGGGGCGACGTGCTCATCGAAGACGACCGTATCGTCGCCGTCGGCGAGTCGCTTCCGGTGCAGGCGGCGCAGGTCGTGGACGCCACCAACCGGATCGTGATGCCGGGGCTGGTCGACACGCACCGCCATCTCTGGCAGGCCTGTCTGCGCCAGCTCGCCGTCGACTGGACGCTGGGCCAGTACTTCGAGCACATGCTGCTGGGGCTGGGGACGCGGTTCACGCCCGAGGACGTCTACGCCGGCACCTTCCTCGGGGCGATCGAGGCCCTGGACGCCGGGATCACCACGATCATGGACTGGGCGCACATCATGCGCAGTCCCGACCACGCCGACGAAGCGGTCCGCGCCCTGCGGGAATCCGGCGTGCGGGCCGTCTTCGGCTACGGCAATCCGCTGCCGCCCCCCGCCGAGTGGTACCGGAAGGACGTCATTCGGGTCGCCGAACAATATTTCTGCTCCAACGAGGATCTGGTCACCTTCGCCGTGGCCAGCAACGGCCCGGAGTTCGGGCCGATGGAGGACACCCTGGTCGACCTGGACCTGGCCCGGCAGCTCGGCGTTCGGGCGTCGATGCACGTCGGGGTCGGGCTGCTCGGACGGCAGCGGTCGGTCACCGAGATGAACCGGCTCGGCCTGCTCGGGCCGGATCTGATCTACATCCATTGCAACGGCTGCACCGACGCCGAGTTCAAGATGATCGCCGACAGCGGCGGGCACGTCTCGATCTCTCCCCGGATCGAGATGCAGATGGGACACGGTTACCCGGTGACCGGGCGGCTGCTGGACGCCGGAATCCAGCCGGGCCTGAGCGTGGACATCGTGTCCGGGGTGGGCGGGAGCCTGTTCGCGGAGATGCGCGGCACGCTGGAGGCCGAGCGGGGCCGGCGCAACGGTGACGCGCTGGCCCGGGGCGAGACCCTGTCCCAGCTGGGCATCACCGCCCGCGACGTCGTGCGGATGGCCACCATCGAAGGCGCCCGCACGCTGGGGCTCGACGACCGGATCGGCTCGCTCACCCCGGGGAAGCAGGCTGACCTCATCCTCCTCGACATCGACCTCCCCAACCTCTCGCTGGTGAACAACCTCCCGGCCGCCGTGGTGCTGGCGGAGAACCACAACGTCGACACGGTGTTCATCGCCGGTCGGGCGGTGAAGGTGGCGGGCCGGATCGTCGGCCACGACATGCGGGCCGTCCAGCGACTGGCCCGCTCATCGCGCGACCGGCTCCTGGCCGGCTGGTCCGGGCCGGGCTACGGCGGCTCGTTCACCCGGTTCTGAGAGGCGAATTCGCATGGCTCAGGCGGATGACGTCTACCTCAACGGCCGGATCTGGCCGGGGGGCGATCCGGTGGCCGGCCCGGAACCGACCGCCCTCGCCGTCCACGGCGGACGGGTGCTGGCGCATGGCACCGACGACCGCCTGCGGGAGCTGATCGGTCCCGGGACGAGGGTGATCGACCTGGCCGGGCGGCGGGTGATCCCCGGGCTGATCGACGGGCACATCCACGCGGTACGAGCCGGCCTGACCTGGACCGGTGAGTTGCACTGGACCGGAGTTCCCGACGTGGCCAGCGCCCTGGCCAGCATCCGCGCCGCGGCGGAGCGGGCCCGGCCCGGCGAGTGGATCCGGGCCATCGGCGGCTGGCATCCGTGCCAGTTCACCGAAGCCCGCGAGCCGACCAGGAGCGAGCTGGACGCCGTGTCCGGTGATCATCCGGTGTACGTCCAGGCTCTCTACGAATCGGCCGTGCTCAACTCCGCCGCCATCCTCGAGACCGGGCTGGACAAACTGGCCGGGGACCCGCCGGGCGGTCACGTCGAACGGGACCCGCTCACCGGCGAGCCGACCGGCCGGATCCACGGTATGGGGGCGTTCACGTTCTGCCTCGACGCCATCGGGCCCCCGGAACCGGCCCGACAGCGGCGCTCGACCGCCGCCATGTTCGCCGACCTGCACGCCACCGGCCTGACCGGGGTGGTGGACGCAGGCGGGTTCGGCATGGCACCGGAGCGCTACGACGCCCTGTTCGAGCTGTGGCGCGGCCGGGACCTGTCGATGCGGACGCGGCTGCTGCTGTCGGCGGTGGACCCCGGAGAGGAGTACCGCCAGCTGGACGACTGGCTGCGGCACGCGCCGCTCCGGTTCGGCGACGGCATGCTGCGCTTCGCCGGCATCGGCGAGGTGGTGCACTTCGGCTGCCACGATTTCGAGGGACTGGAGGAGTTCGCGATCTCCGACGAGTCCGCCGAGCAACTGCGCCGCATCAGCTATCGCACGGCCGAGCGGGGCTGGCCCATGAACATCCATGCCATCACGGACGAGTCGATCGGCCGCATCCTGGATTGCTGGGAATCGGTGAACGAGCGGATTCCGTTGGCGGGCCTCCGGTTCTCCCTGTCGCATGCCGACCGGATCAGCGTACGGAACACCCAGCGCCTCCGTGCCCTGGGCGGTGGCGTCGTGGTCGACGATCACCAGGTGTTCAAGGCGGCGGCCTCCGCCGCGGTATGGGGTGAGGAGGCCCTGGCCAGCACTCCCCCGCTGGGGAACCTGCTCGCCGCCGGGATCCCCCTGGGCGC
>JAUZEX010000835.1 GCA_030838815.1 Actinomycetota bacterium | reverse complement strand
GGCGCCATCACCGCCCCCGCCGGGCCGGAGGCCACCGGCAGGTGGTAACCGCCGTCGGCCAGGAACCATCCGTATCCGCCGTCGGGGGGCGACTCCAGGACGGGGACTCCGGCGCCGTTGGTGACCGCCTGGCGGTCGGTGCCGTTCCCGTTGGTGACCGGCCCCTGCCCCGGGGCGTAGGCCACCAGCCGGCTCGGGACCGCCGCCGTCCCGTTGCTCTCGGCCGCCGTCTCCTCCGGTTCGGGCCCGGAGGCCCAGCGCTCCTTCATCAGCGCCGCGATGTGGGCCGCGAAGGCCTCCGTTCCGATGCGGTTGACCGTCTCGCCGACGATCTCGCCGTGCTGGCGCAGCGCCTCCCAGGTGCCGACGATGGCGTCGACGGCGGCCGGGACGTCCTCCTCGGCCACCCGGCCGACGACCTGGGCGAGCTTGCCGTCGGCGACGTGGGCGCCGAGGAACACCTGGTAGCCGTCGCGGGCCTTGCCGCCCAGCTTCACCTTGGATCCCGACAGGCCGATGTCGCCGATCTGGTGCTGAGCGCACGAGTTCGGGCAGCCCGAGATGTGCACCCGCAGCGCCGAGTTGCGCCCCAGCGAGGCGCTTTCCAGCAGCGACTGGCCCGCCTCGGGGGCGGTGGTCACGCCGAGGGCGCAGACCGCCGAACCGGTGCAGGCCCGGATCTGGGCCCGGTGGGCCTCGCCGAGGAGGAACAGGCCGCGTTCCATGAGCCGGGCCCGGATCTCGACGATGCCGCCCACCTCGACGTTGCGCAGGACGATGTTCTGGTCCCGGCTCACGTTGAGGGCGCCGTCGGAGAAGCGGTCGGCAAGATCCCCCAGCAGGTCGAAGTCGGCCGTGCAGAGGTCCCCGAGCGGCGCCTCGACCGTGCACAGAACCCGGCCCGGCTCCCGCTGCGGCCGGACCCCAACCGACCAGCCGCCGGGCGGAACGACGGAGAGGATCTCGGACCAGTCGCCATCGGTCATGACTTCGGTCCGGGGCCGGAAGGCGTCGGCCGTCTGGCGCTTCTTGGCCAGTTCGAAGGCGTCCTCGAAAGCGGCCCGGAACGACTCCTCCCCCATCCGCTCGACCACGAACTTGAGCCGCCCCTTGGCCGGATGGTCGAAGTCGCCCTCGGCGATGAAGACGTCGAAGATGGCTTCGGCGGCGGGCATCACGTCGGCGGCGGGAATGAAGTCCGACAGGAGGACGGCCAGGAACGGCGCCTTGCCCAGGCTGCCGCCGCCCCACAGCTCGAAACCGGGCTCGCCGTCGCGCACCACCGACACGAAGCCGCCGTCGTTGACGCGGGCGTCGTCACGGCAGCGGGAGGAGCCCCCGAACGCGAGGTTGATGCGGCTCGGCATCTTCGTATTGATCTCGGCCGCCCGGGCCACGATGGCGTCGGAGACGGCCCGGGCGTGGGGGAAACAGTCGAACGGCTCGTCGAGGCTGAGGCCGGCGTCCTCCGACACCATCACGTTGCGCATCGTGTGGCCGCAGGCGCTGCGGGTCGTCAGCCCGAGGTGGCCGACCTTCTCCAGCAGCTCCGGCACCTTCGTGTCGAGCACCCAGTGGATCTCGACGTTCTGACGCGTGGTGAGGTGGAGCCAGTCCTTCTCCGAGTAGGCCCGGGCCAACCGGGCCAGGCCCCGGGCCTGCTCGGTGAGGAGCGCGCCGCCGGGGACCCGGATCCGGATCATGAACATGTGGTCCTGCTCCTGGGCGCACACCCCCCACGGCTTCAGGGCGAAGCGGTCCTCGGGGGTGAGCCAGCTGTCGCCTTCGGCGGCGAGGCGCACGAAGTCGACCGGGAGTCCGGCCCGCTTGATGCCGGGAATGTCGGGAGCGGCCATGGGACCGACCGTAGAAAGCAGCTGTGAACAAAACCGGCGCTTGATGTTTCAAGCGCAAGAACTGAATCTCACGTCTGGCTTCCAGGAGAGGAGCTGTTCACACGCCGGCAATAACCACGGAACGGCCCTTTCACGGCCTATCCCTACGGTCGATGACATGCCGTTCCGCTATCCCGTGGCTCTCGAGCTGTCCGGCCGTCGCTGCGTGGTCATCGGCGGCGGTGGCGAGGCGGAGCGCAAGGCCCGCGCCCTGCTCGAGGCCGAGGCCGACGTCGTCGTCATCGCCGCCGCGGTGACGGACGGGCTTGGCGACCTGGTTCGCCGCGGCGAGCTCACCCACGTCACCCGTTCCTACGAGCGGGGCGATCTGGCCGGAGCCTTCCTGGTCATCGCCGCCGACGGCGACCGGGCCGTCCGGGCCGCGGCCTTCGCCGAGGCCGAGGCGGAGCGGGTGCTGTGCAACGCCGTCGACGACGTCGAGTACTGCCACTTCGCCGTACCCTCGATCGTGCGCCGGGGCGAGCTGCTCCTGGCCATCTCCACCGGGGGCCGGGCTCCGGCGCTGGCCAAGCGCCTCCGCCGCCGCCTGACCGCCGAGCTCGGCTGGGAATGGGAGGCGCTGGTCGACGTGCTCGGCGAGGTCCGGGCCGAAACGCTCCCCGTCCGGACCGTCGACTTCGCCACCTGGGCCGACCGGTGGCGGGCGGTCCTCGACCGGGAGGACGAGCTGCTCGGGCTGCTGGCCGAGGGCCGCATCGAGGAGGTGCGGACCCGGGTCCGGGCCCAGCTCGTCGATGCCCCCTGCCGCTCCTCTCGCTCGACCTACTGACTATTTCTTGAAGCCCGCCACCACGTCGGCCCACTGCTCCGGGTCGGTCCGGTAGGGGGCGTAGAAGGCGATCCGGTTCACCAGTTCGCCGTACCGGGCCAGGACGAGACCCGGGATCTCGCTCGCCGAACCCCGCACGGCGAAGGCGTCGAGGATGTCGTCGGTGATGACCTTCCCCATCTCCTTCCATCCGCCGCGCTTCGACAGGGCGTTGAGCTCGTCCTGCACCTCGCCCCACCCGTGGGCCTCGAGGACGGGCCGGTAGGACGGGGTCGAGCCGTAGAAGGCGATCTGCTCCCGGACGGCGGCCTCCGCCTTCTGCCACTCCTCGTCCGTCTCGCCGGTGACGATGAAGGTCGGGAAGGCCAACTCGATGTCGGACCGGCCCCGCCCGCTCCGGGCCAGCCCCCGGTCGATGGCCGGGAGCGTCGTCTCCCGCAGGTACTTCTCGGTGGTGAAGCCGTGGACGAACATGCCGTCGCACACCTCGCCCGCCACCTCGGTCATCTTCTCCCCCACCGCGGCGAGGAAGATCCGGGGGCTGCCGTAGCCCGTCGGGCCGGGGTTGAAGAACGGCGTCATGAGCGTGTGGCGGTAGAAGTCGCCCTCGAAGCGGAGCGGCTCGTCCTCCTCCCACGTCCGCCAGATGGCCCGGGTGGCCATGATCAGCTCCCGCATCCGGGCCGCCGGCCGGTCGAAGGTGGAGCTGAACCGCTTCTCGATGTGGGCCTTGATCTGCGAGCCCAGCCCGAGGATGAACCGGCCCTCCGAGAAGCGCTGGAGGTCGTGGCCGATGTTGGCCAGGTGCATCGGCGAGCGCGGGAAGGCCACGGCGATGGCGGTGCCGAGGTCGATGCGCTCGGTGTACTCGGCCGCCAGGATCAGCGGGAAGAAGGGGTCGTGCTTGGTCTCCGCCGTATAGAACCCGTCGTAGCCCATGTCCTCGATCCGCTGGGCCTTCGGCCCGATCGTCCCGAGGTCGGCCGTCATCACCGTGGCGTCGATCTTCATCCCGGCATCTTCCTCGACGGTCCCTATCACTGTCACATCCCCTTGGTACCCTCCGACCAGATGAGCCTGCCCCTGCCGACCACGCTGTCGCCGAGCAAGATCTCGGCCTTCAAGCACTGCCCGCTGCAGTTCCGGTTCTCCGTCATCGACCGTCTCCCGGAGCCGCCGTCACCGGCGGCCAGCAAAGGCACGCTGGTCCACCGGGCCCTGGAGCTGCTCATGTTGCGGGCTCCGGCCGGGCGCACGCCGGAGGCGGCCCTGGCCGACCTCGAGCGGGCCCGGATCGAGCTGGCCGACCACGCCGAGTTCGCCGGGTTGGAACTGGGCGAGGAGCAGCTCGCCGCCTTCCACGCCGACGCCCGGGCGCTCGTGCTGCGCTACTTCGAGATCGAAGACCCGGCGGCGGTGCGGCCGATCGGGCTGGAGCTGCGGCTCAGCGCGCCGCTGGGGTCGCTCACCCTGCGGGGCGTCATCGACCGGCTCGAGCTCGACGACGACGGTGAGCTCGTGGTCACCGACTACAAGACCGGGGCCGTGCCGAACGAGCGGGCCGAGCAGGACCGGCTCGGCGGCGTCCACTTCTACTCCCTGCTGTGCGAGCGGTTGCTCGGCCGCCGTCCGGTCCGGGTCCAGCTCATGTACCTCTCCCGGCCCGATGTCCTGTCGATCTGCCCCACCGAGCAGTCGGTGACGGGCATGGAGCGCCGGGCCCTCGCCCTCTACGCCGCCGTCGAACGGGCCTGTGCCCGCGACGATTTCCGACCCAACCGGAGCCGGCTGTGCGACTGGTGCAACTTCCAGGCCTTCTGCCCTGCCTGGGGCGGCGACCCCGAGCAGGCGGTCGCGCTGCGCCCCGAGTCCGTCCTGCTCCCAGCCTGAACCCGAAGATGCGGGGGGTGGCCGCCGGGGGGCGGGCCGTTCGCCGCCTGGCCCTCCACCGCCTGCGGGCCAATCCCCTGGCCGTCCGGGCCCGGGCCCTCGACCGGGCCGTCGACGCCGCCGTCACCCGGGCGCAGACCCCCCTGCTGAACGCCGTCTTCTACCCCCTGTCGAGCGCCGCCGACCACAGCCTGCTGTGGCTGGCCACGGCCGGGGTCCGGGAGGCCACCGGGAAGGCCCGGCCGGGCACAGCCGTTCGGCTGGTGACCGTCCTGGGCGTGGAGTCGGTCCTCACCAACCTGGCCCTGAAGAGCGTGTTCGGGCGGATCCGCCCCGCTCTCGACCCGGCCCTCACGGGGCCGCTCCCCTGGGGGCTGCGCCGGCCGGTCACGAGCGCCTTCCCGTCCGGGCACTCCACGGCCGGGTTCACCGCCGCCGTCTTCCTGTCCCGGTCCGACCCCGGGCCGCCGTGGTACCTGATCGCCGGGCTGGTCGGGTTCAGCCGGATCTACGTGCGGCTCCACCACACCTCCGACGTCCTCGGCGGGGCGGCGCTCGGGCTGGCCTTCGGATACGCCGCCCGGCGCTTCGCTCCGCCGCCCCCGCCGGTTGACGGCGGGAATGCGGGGTAGGCCACGGACGGTTGATTCAAGTGGTCGCAACCGTTGTCCGTCAGGAGGCTCCGTGGCTCGTCAGTTCGCCGTCACCTGGGATTACCGCTGCCCCTTCGCCCGCAACGCCCACGAGGCCCTGGTCAAGGGGCTGCGGGAGGGCCGCGACTGGGATGTGCGGTTCTGGCCCTTCTCACTCGACCAGATCCACGTCGAGGAGGGCGACACCCCGGTGTGGGAGCGCGGCCTCGACGAGCAGGGCACGGGCGGAGTCCGGGCCCTCCTGTGGGGCATCGCCGTACGCGACGCCTTCCCCGACCACTTTCTCGACTTCCACCTCGCCGTTTTCCGGGCCCGCCACGACGAGGGGCAGCAGATCGCCGAAGAGCCCGTCCTGCGGGCAGTGGCCGGGAGCGTCGGCCTCGACCCCGACGCCGTCGCCGACGAGATCGCCTCCGGCCGTCCGCTCAAGGCCCTCGAGGCCGAGCACACCGAGGCGGTCGATCGCTGGGCAGTCTTCGGAGTGCCGACGATCATCGAAGGCGACGAGGCCGTCTTCGTACGGATCATGGAGCGGGGCAACGTCGACGACTGGGCCGAGGCCCTCGCCCTGGTGGGCAGCACCCGCATCAACGAGTTCAAGCGGACGAAGATCCCCCGCTAGGGCTCGACGGCGTCGGCCCATTCGTCGAAGCCGGGGTCCAGCCACGCCTCGTGGGTGCAGGCCTTTCCTTCGTCGACGAGGTAGACGTGGAGCGTCGGGGCCTCATCGGCCAGCTCCACCAGCTCCGGCGCCCTCGGATGGGGGGGCGCGGCGTCGAGGAGGTCGACGAGGGCGACGGCGGCCAGAATGCGGCTACGGCATCCCGGGCAGGCCGACACCGTCACGGCGTCGAGGTCGCCGACCAGGGCCAGGAACGACGAGGCCTCCTCGTCGTCCAGGGCGACCTCCGACAGCTCCCCGTCGAGAAAGATCAGCCCGCCGCCCTGCTGGGGCTCCCCCTGGAGTGCCACGCCGTCACCGTAGTGCGGGACTGTCAGGATGGGGGGCCGACCAAAAGAAGGGGGGATAGGAGTTGGCTGTCATCGACGTCGCGGGTTACGTGGCCGACCTGAAGGACCACGCTGTGGGCCACGGGTTCCACATCCACGACGAGCGCCATTTCCTCGAGACGTACTCGCTGCGCCAGAACTGGGAGGTCGACCTCCATCCCGAGGAGGGCTGCGGCGGCCCGGTCGACCTGCACCTGGCGCTGGAGATCGACCCCCGAACCCTCCTGTCCTTCGAGGACGCCGTCAACAACCTCGACGAGGACGACGCGCCTCCCGAGGGCTTCGAGTTCCCCCTCACCTTCACGTGGGTGCTGCCGCCGCTGACCAACGGGCCCGACCTCCTCGTGCTGGCCACCGAGCTGGCCGGAGTCGGCGGTCGGGAACTGCCCCTCGAGGTCTCGGCCATCGACTCCTTCCCATCGGCCACCGACGCCCCGCAGCGGAGCCTCACCGTGGTCGCCCGCCAGGACGTCTCGCTGTCGCAGATCCTCGAGGGCGAGGAGACCCTCTGCGACGCCTTCGAACGGTGCCTGGCGGTGAGCCGTTACCTGCTCACCGCGGCCGAGGGCTGGCTGTAGCCTCGCGGTCCATGCGGGCCCTCGTCATCCATGAAGGCGGCCGCCTCGTCGTCGAGGACCGGCCCGTTCCCGAGCCGTCCGCCGACCAGGTCCTGGTGCGGGTGGCGGGCGCCGGCATCAACCGCGCCGACCTGCTCCAGCGGGCGGGCCACTACCCGGCGCCGCCAGGGGCTCCGCCCGACATCCCGGGACTGGAGTTCGCCGGCGTCGTGGAGGCGGTCGGCTCCGCCGTCACCCACCCCTGCCCCGGCGACCGGGTGATGGGGATCGTGGCCGGCGGGGGCCAGGCGGAGTACATCGCCACCGCCGCGTCGCATTGCGCCCGGGTGCCCGAGACGCTCGACATCGTCGAGGCCGGCGGGGTCCCGGAGGCCTTCATCACCGCCCACGACGCCATGGTCGTCCAGGGCGGGCTGATGACGGGCCAGACGGTGCTCGTCCATGCCATAGCCTCTGGGGTGGGCACGGCAACCCTCCAGCTCGCCCAGTGCCTCGGAGCGGCTGTGGTCGGTACCAGCCGCTCGAAGGACAAGCTGGAACGCTGCGTCGAGATGGGCCTCGACCACCCGGTCCTGGCCCCTTCAGGGTTCGATTCCGCCGCCCTGGCGGCCGAGATCACGGCCGCCGCCGGCCCGATCGACGTCACCGTCGACCTCCTCGGCGGGCCCTACCTCGGCGTCGACGTCGCCGCCGCCGCCCACAAAGGCCGGATCGTCATGGTCGGTCTCATCGCCGGGGCCCGGGCTGAGCTCGACATGGGCATGTTGCTGCACAAGCGACTGGACGTGCGGGGGACGGTGCTGCGGGCCCGCCCGTCCGACGAGAAGGCGGACGCCACCCACCTCTTCGAGGGACAGGTGGTGCCGCTGCTCGCCCGGG
>JAUZEX010000826.1 GCA_030838815.1 Actinomycetota bacterium | reverse complement strand
CAGGTGACCTCCCCGAGCAGGTGCACCTCGGGGTTTACCGCCCGGGTGGCGATGCCGCTCACGTCGTAGATGCCGAGTCCGTTGCTGTCGGTGACGCTCTCGTTGCCCCCGACCGACGACAGGAAGTCCTCGTTGATGTGGGCCAAATACAGCCGTTTCCCGTCCGAGCTCACTCCGAGGCCGTGGATGACCGCCGAAGCAGCGAAGGTGGTGAGGGGCTTCGGCGCGGTGGGATCGGTGACGTCGATCGCCGTCACCGTCCCCGGCATGAGCCCCGTGGCGTAGTAGGTGAGCCCATCGGGTGCCCAGCCGCCCTCGTGGGCCAGGCCGTTGACCGGGACGCTGGAGAGCAGCTTCGGATGGGAACAGTCACCCTTCACGTCGTACACGTCGAAGAACGCTGCGCCTTGCAGGTCGCCGACGAAGACGCCCGCCAGTAGGCCCCGGGCTTCGTTGACCTTCAGGGTCTCCCACGGGTCGAGCATGGCCGGGGTGGTGAGGTTGGTCGAGAACCGGGGGTGGGCCGGGTCGGCGGCGTCGACGACCACCGTTCCCCGCTTCGTCTGCTGACCGGAGAACCTCGTGTCGTAGTAGGCGCAGTGGCCGTGCCAGGCGAGCTGCCACTCGGCACCCTCGCCGGCGTAGTTCCCGACCAGGGCCAGGTTGCAGGTGTACCCCTGCGAGGAGCGGCCCGAGGCGCGGTCGGAGGCCGTGATCTCACCCTGCCGAGCAGTCTCCGGCCGAGACCCCGGACCACACGTCGGCCTCGGAACCGGGCCTTCGAAAACGCCCGAAGGCGCCGCGCCGGCCATCGAGCGGCCGGCGCGGTGACCGAGGACCGCCGGCAGCCCGAAACCGCCGATCAGTAGGCCGGCGAAGATCGCCAGCCACGGCGCGGCCAGCACGCTCCGCGATGACCCTCGAGACATCCCTTCCCTCCGTGTGGGTCGGTGAGGCGGGGCTACAGCGACGTGTAGCCGCCGTCGATGAGGACGGCGGAACCCGTCATGAACGAGGACTCCTCGCTGGCCAGGAACAGCGCCAGGTTCCCCACCTCGGACGGGTCGGCGATGCGGCCGATGGGCGTGGAGTCGATGACACCCTGGATCAGGTCTTCGGGCAGGCTGTCGGTGATCCCCGTCCGGATGGCCCCCGGGCAGATGCAGTTCACCCGGATGTTCTGCCGTGCGTACTCCATGGCCGCCGTCTTCGTCAGCATGAGCACGGCGCCCTTGGCGGCGCAGTAGGCCGGCATCCCGGGGAAGGCCACCATCGACGCCATGGAGGCGGTGTTGAGGATCGTCCCGCCGCCGGTCTCCAGCATGATCGGAATGGCGTAGCGCATCCCGAGGAACACGGCCCGGCCGTTGACGGCCCAGACCTTGTCGAAGTCGTCCTCCGAGTAGTCGCCGGTGTTGGCCACGGCGCCGTCGATCCCGGCGTTGTTGTAGAGCACATCGAGGCGGCCGAAGGTGTCGACGGCGGCGGCCAGCATCGACTTGACGTCCTCGGTCTTCGACACGTCGGCGTGGACGGCGAGGCATCCGTCTCCGAGTTTCTTGGCCACCTCTTCCTGCTGGCCGGAGATGTCGGCGGTGACGACCTTCGCGCCTTCACGATGGAAGATGGCCACCGTCGCGGCGCCGATACCGGAGCCTGCACCGGTGACCACCGCGACCTTGCCCTCGAGCCGTCCAGCCATCCTGTTACCCCTTTCGGTGGGTGGTTTTCTCACTTCGTGCAGGTGAGGTTCTTGCCCTTGTCGGTGTAGGCCCACTTGCCCTGGGAGCCGCGCACGGTGAACCAGCACTCCACCTTGGGGGAGTTCTGGTCCCTGACGTACTCGAGCGGGTAGGTGATGCCACCCAGGGTCTCCTGCTTCAGCGACCAGAGACCCTCGAGGATCCCGGCCGAGGTGGTCGGATCCGGACTCCGGTTGACGGCCGCCTGGAACAGCTCGGCGGCGGCCCAGCCCATGAAGCTGCTGTCCTTGACCCCCTCACCCGGGGCGTAGGTGGCCAGCGCCTTCTGGTAGCGGGCCACCACCGGGTTGGAGGTGTCGAACCAGGCCCGGAGGGCGAGCGGGGTGAGGACGCCGTCGAGGTTCGGGTCGGCGGCGTGCTCGACCAGCAGCGCGCCGTGGAAGGTAAGGAAGATCGGGTGGAAGCCGGCCCGGGCGCAGGCGCTGCCGATACGGCCGATGGCGTTGCCGTCCATGGCCAGGGCGAAGACCTGCGCTCCGGCGTTGCGGGCGGCGAGGCACTCGGCGGTGAAGTCGGGCTGGGCCAGCGACGCCTGGCGCCGGAACACGACCTCGTAGCCCACGGTGGGCGCTTCTCCGGGCCAGATTCGGTCGGCGTCGACGCAGAACTGCGCCTCCTGGCAGTTCAGCATGGCCAGCTTCTTCTTCCCCTCGGGGAGCGTCTCCGCCGCCGCCGCCTTCAGCATGGCGGTGACGAAGACCGCCCCGGCCGACTGCTGGGGGAAGAACATCGGGCTCTCGTAGAACCAGGGGGACGAACCCTGCTCGCCGATGACTGGCACCCGTTTCTGGGTGAGGTAGTCGACAGACGACTGGCCCGACAGCGGAGCGAAGTTGAAGACGAAAGCCACGACATGGTCGCGCTCGACCATCTGCCGGACGAGCTGCTGGTGCCGGGCGGGGTCACCACCGTCGTCACCCACGACGTGCTTGATGCTGTGGCCGTTGAGTCCCCCGGTGGCGTTGACCGAGGCGACCCAGGCGCGAACGGCCGGCAGGCCCGGCCCGACCGCCGCCCCCACGATGCCGCTGCTGGTGCCGACCGAACCGATCACGATCGGCGCTCCGGGGACGGCACCGGTGTTCGGGGCCGGCGCGGCGCCAGCACCGGCCGGAGCGCCGCTCGCCCGTCCGGGCTTCGGACCGGCGGAGGACGCCGGCGCGGCGCTGGACGCGGCCGCGGTGTTCGCCGTCACTCCTCCCGCCCCGCTGCCGGGTCGCGCCCCTGCGGCGCTGCCGGTTGCGGCCCGAAGCGGCGAAGCTCCCGCACCGGCGACCGCGGACCCCCCGGCGCCGGCCGGCGAGGCGGCTCCGGCGCCGAGGTTACCGCCGGCGGCGGAGTTGGTCGTGGCAGCAACCGGTCCGGCGGCGGCCGTCGGCACCGCGGCCGCCTCCGAACCAGGAGCAGGGACGCTGTTCCCGGCGTACCCGGTCACGATGGCGCGATGGTCGAGCCTCGTGCCACAGGCCGACGTGACGGCGAGTATCCAGGCGGCGGCCAGGCCGACGCCGGCTCGCGCGGTGCGTCCCTGCATCATCACCAGTCCTAGACGCAGTTGAGGTTCTTGCCCTTGTCCGTGTAGACGAACTTCCCGCCGCCGGCCCGGATCGTCTGCCAGCAGATCTTCTGCGGCGTCTTCCCGTCCCGGACGTACTCGAGCGGGAGGGTGATGTCGCCGAGGGTCTCACCGTGGAAGGTCCACAGGCCTTCGAGAATCCCGGCGGAGGTGGTCGGGTCCGGGGCCCGGTTGGCGGCCAGCTCGAAGGCCTCGGCGGCGACCCAGCCGGCGAAGCTGTTCTGGCGGATTTCCTCGCCCGGTGCGAACCGGGCCAGGGCCTGCTGGTAGCGGACCACCTTGGGGTTCGA
>JAUZEX010000811.1 GCA_030838815.1 Actinomycetota bacterium | reverse complement strand
TGGCCGTGATGACCGGGACGGTTCGGGGGCGGCGTTCGGCTTTTCTGGTCGCCATTGTCGGGTTGCTCCTCGCCGTCGGGGCGGGCGTCGGGCGGGGCGGCGACGCCGATCAGTTCCGGGGCCGCTCCCCTGCCGCCGTCAGCGCCACGGGCGCCTTCGGTTGGGCGCCCGGCGGGGCGCTCGACACCCGGGTCCAACGCCACCGCGATGCCTCGCCCGGGCCACGGGCCTCCGACCACGTTGAGCTGACTGGCGTTCCGTCACGCACCCACAGCGCCGGGCCCGGCGTGTGGGCCCTGGCCGGCGCCCTCGAGCGCGCCGGTCACCCCGAACGACTCGGTCACATCCTCCTCCGCGGCCCTCCGGGCCCGTCCGCCTGACTGAGCGGACTGGGGACCGGAGGCTTCATCAGCCTCCCCCAGGTCAATCGCGCCCGCATCGAGCGGGTCCACGAGGAGGTTGTCCACGTTGCAGACCCTCTATGTCCTAGCGCGCCTCGGCAGCGCCGAACTCGCCGCCATCGTCGGCGGCACGATCTTCATGGCCCTCATCGGGTTCTTCCTGTTCTGGGGCGGCCCACCCTGGCGCCAGCAGTGACCGGGCCGGCGCACGGGGCCGCCCGGCACCGTGCGCCGGCCTGCTTCCCCCGGAGAGCGGCCGCAGCGGCCTATCGTTCAGGGAATGGCTGAAATCGAACTCGGTCGGGGGACGACACCGCTGCCCGTGGGTCTCCACGCCGAGGCGGGCGCCGATCAGCGTTGCGTCGTCCGACTCGACGACACCGGATATCACATCGAGGCGCTGGAGTCGCTGAGCGTGCCCAGCTGGAGGGCCACGTACACGTGGGATTCCGTCCAGCACCTGGAGGTCGAGCCGACCGAGTTGGGGGTGGCCATCACGATCGCCGACCGGAGCCCCGGGAGCCACCGGGTCGAGCTCCGAGGCACCACCGTGGCCGACGTCGAGACCGCACTGGCGCCCTATGCCGCGCCGGAGGAGGCGGGGGCCGGGGAGCAGTGAGCGCCGGGGAGCCGTGAGCGTCAGGCCAGCCGGGGCATCACCTCGGCCGCCAGCCGCTCCATCTGCTCCGCCTCGTCGAAGAGCGGGTTGAGCAGGATCATCTCGGCGCCGGCGTCGGCCACCTGGCGGAGGCCCTCGACGACCGCGTCAGGCGGGCCGGAGACCGTGACCGGCGTCAGGTCGGCGGCGCCGAAGACGCTGTACATCCGGTGGAGGGCAGCCGAGAGACGCTCCCGGGCCCGGTCGGCGTCGTCGTCCACCGCGAGGTAGACCCGCTTGTTGATACGGAACCCGGTCTTCCCCTGCTCCTCCAGCGCCTCCCGCACGATGGGCACCTGGGCCGCGAACTGGGCCGTGGTCTGGGAACCGGCGCCGAAGAACCCGTCGCCGTGGCGGACGGCCCGACGCAACGCCGCCGGGGCGCTGCCGCCGAACCAGATCGGCGGGTGGGGTTTCTGGAACGGCTTCGGCTCCATGGCCCCACCTTCGAGCTGCCAGAACCGGCCCTTGAACGTGATCTCCGGCTGCGTCCAGCAGGCCTTCATCAGCTCGAGGCCTTCGGTGAAGCGGGCGACGAACGTGTCGGGCTCGACGCCGAAGGCGGAGAACTGGCGGCGGCCGCCCGTCCCGACCCCCACTTCGATCCGGCCCCGGCTGAGCTGGTCGAGGGAGGCGACGCTCTTGGCCAGGTGGACGGGGCTGTGCAGGGTGGTGATCAGCACCGCGCAGCCGAGCCGGATCGTCGACGTGCAGGCCGCGGCGTAGGCCAGGGTCTCGAGCGGCCCGACGTTGGGGACCGTCCCCAACACCTGCTCGAGGGTCCAGGCGCTCTCGAAGCCGAGTTCCTCGGCCCGGGCCAGATAACGCCCCAGGGCGGCGGGGTCGAACGACCCGTCCTCCACGAACTGGGGAATGCAGATTCCGAAGCGCACGGCCCAACCCTACGCGCCCCGCTAGTTCCAGAGGGTCACGTAGACGGGCGGCTTGAAGCGTCCCGGGGGAACGCCGCGGGACGGCTGGAGCATGATCTGCGTCGCCACCGCCGTGGTGAGGAAGCGGCGGAACGACCAGGCCGTGGGCGACGACCGGTCGCTGGCCAGCGTGGAGACGTGCCACAGCATGGGGAGCGGGAAACCCCGGACGTCGACCGGGACCACCGAGTTCCGCCGCACCTCGCCCGCGGCCAGGTGGGTCACGGCCGGGGCGATGCCGGCGTCGTCGTCGGCCGCCGCGGCCAACGCCGCGGTCTGGCTCGGGAGCACCAGGACACGCTTGTCCGGAACCCCCAGCTTGCCGATCAGCTGGTAGACGGCCGACGACGGGTCGGTTCCCGCCGGGTCGAGGAGCCAGTCGACGTCGGTCAGCGCCGACGGCGAAAGCCCCCGGGCGCTGGCCAGGCGGCTGCGGGGGCTGGTCAGGAGTTGCAGAGAGCAGCGCATGACGGGCTGGCTCTCGAGCTGCACCGATCCGTCGCCGGTGAGCTTCGGCCCGAGGGCCACGTCGGCCAGGCGCTCCTGGAGGAAGGCCTGCATCTCGGCCGCCGTCGCCACGCCCACCGTCGCCTCGCTGGCGGCGCTCTTCTTGGTGAAGATGTCGACCAGCGACGGCACGACGTACTCGGCCACGGTGGAAGAGGCCAGGATCCGCAGCTCCGGGGCCGCGCCCCGGGCTTGGCGCACGGTGGCCTGGGCCTCGGCGCCGAGATGGATCATCTCGGAGGCGATGGGCACCAGCCGGCGGCCGGCGGCGGTGAGCTCCATCCCCGTCGGCCCCCGGGCGATCAAAGGATCGCCGAGATGCTGACGTAGAGCGCCGAGTGTGCTCGACACGGCCGGCTCGCTGACCCCGAGGGCGCGCGCCGCCGCCGTGACTGAACCGAGCCGGGCCACGAGTACGAAACACTCAAGCTGCGTCAGCGTCACAAAAGGGTTCTAACACGCCCCCGTCACAACCGTCCCGGCCAGATAACCGATCCCTTATTCGGTTTCCGGGGCGGCCGACGGCCCAGAACCCCGGGTCGGTGCGCCTGCCCGTCAATAACCATGTCCTTATACCAATGAAGACCTGAACAAATGCCGCGCGTATGGTGAATGGCAGGACAGAGTAATCCCGGGGACTCCCCCGGAATTCGTGAAATCACGCGGTCCTGATTAAGGGGGGGAACCGTGGCTGATCGGCCCGAGGACGGGCGCGGAAATCCGCGCATCTACGACCTGATCAAGCACACTCCGAAGGACAAAGAGGGCAAGAGCCCGACTCTCTGGGCCTGGCCCCAGGTCGTCGACATGTTCAAGGTGGCGGGCCAGCCGGTCCCAGGCCCCTGGCCTCCCCACCAGGAAGCCCGCCCCGACCCGGAGGCGGAGTCGACCCCGGTCGCCGTCTCCGAGCAGCAGGCCCGGCGGGTGTCGTTGCCCCGCCGCCCGACCAACAGCTGAGGAGGGGACGCATGTACCCGTCGCGCTTCCACTACGAGGCGCCGTCGTCGATCGACGAGGCCCTCCAACTACTGTCCATGTACCAGGGCGAGGCCAAGGTCCTCTCCGGCGGCATGAGCCTCATCCCGCTGATGAAGCTGCGCTTCGCCAGCCCGTCCGCCATCATCGACGTGAACAACATTCCCGGCCTCGACGGCCTTTTCGAGGAGAGCGGGCAGCTCCGGATCGGAGCGCTGGTCCGCAACCGGGCGCTGATCCGGTCCGACGTCGTCCGGTCCCGCTATCCGTTGATGGCCTCGGTGGCGCCCCAGATCGCCGACCCCCTGGTCCGGGGGCGCAGCACGCTGGTCGGCTCGCTCTGCCACTGCGATCCGCAGGGCGACTGGGGTGCGGTGATGCTGGCGCTGCGCGGCGAGGTCGTCGCCGTGAGCGCCTCCGGAGAACGGCACGTCCCGGTGGCCGACTTCCTGCTCGGACCCTTCCAGACCTCGCTGCGGCCCGACGAGCTGGCCATCGAGGCCAGGGTGCCGGTGCCGTCGGGGCACCCGTTCGGCGTGTACCACAAGCTTGAGCGCAAGATTGGCGACTTCGCCACCGTCGGGGTGGCCGTCTTCCTCGACCGGTCGGGCAGCTCGGTAACGAGGGCGGGGATCGGCCTGACCGGCGTGGGGGCGACGAACATCAGCGTCCCCGCCGCCGAGGACATCCTCGTGCGGAACGGGATCGACGACCACAGCATCGGCGAGGCCGCCCGGCTGGCGGCCGAGGCGGGCAAGCCGCAGACGGATCAGCGGGGCAGCGCCGACTACAAGCGGCACCTGGTGCACACCTTCGTGACGAGAGCGCTGCAGGCGGCCATCGGCCGGGAACCGATCGACATCCGGCAGCGGCGTTTCGAGACCGTCTCGTCGCTGGTCTGAACACCCGGGGGCCGGGGGGTGTCCCCCCGATAGGGGCGGCGTGAGCCGCCAAAAAGGAGGGCTCTGGTGGAGATCAAGCAGATCAGCGTCACGGTCAACGGTGAAACCAGGATCGTCGAGGTCGAGCCCCGCCTGCTGTGCGTGCACATGATCCGGGAGGTCCTGGGTATGACGGGGACCCACCTCGGCTGCGACACGACCAGCTGCGGCGCCTGCACCGTGCTGCTGGACGGCGTGCCGGTGAAGTCGTGCACCCTTTTCGGCATCCAGACCGAGGGGCACGAAATCACCACCGTCGAGGGCCTCGGCTGGCCCAGCGAGCTGCATCCCGTCCAGGAAGGGTTCAAGGAGGAGCACGGCCTGCAGTGCGGGTTCTGCACGCCGGGCATGATGCTGACGGCGGCGGCCCTCCTGGAGGACAACCCCGACCCCAGCGACGACGACATCCGGTGGGCCATCTCGGGGAACCTCTGCCGCTGCACCGGCTACCAGAACATCATCAACTCCGACCAGTGGGCGGCCCGCAAGATGGCGGCGCAACGCACCGCCGTCAGCGCCTGACGCCGGAAGCGAAGGAGACGGGACATGGCCGTAGACGAACTATCCGTCGGAGGGCTCGGGGCACGGGTCAAGCGGGTCGAGGACGACCGCCTCATCCGGGGCAAGGGCAACTTCACCGATGACTTCAAGCTGCCGGGGATGCTCCACATGGAGATCCTCCGCAGCCCGCACGCCCACGCCCGCATCGTGTCGGTCGACACGACCAAGGCCTGGGCCATTCCCGGCGTCCACCTGGTGCTCACCGGCGAACTGATGGCCCAGCGCAACCTGGCCTGGATGCCGACGCTGTCGTACGACACCCAGGCCGTCCTGGCCATGGACAAGGTCCGCTTCCAGGGCCAGGAGGTCGCGGCCGTGGTGGCCGACGACCCCTACATCGCCAAGGACGCCTGCGAGGCCATCGAGGTCGTGTACGAGGCGCTGCCGGCCATCGTCAACCCCATGCAGGCCAGGGCCGCCGACGCGCCGCTGATCCGCGACGACA
>JAUZEX010000718.1 GCA_030838815.1 Actinomycetota bacterium | reverse complement strand
GACGTCGACGCCGGTGGCCTCCAGGACGGCGCCGAGCTGGTCGAGGTCGGGACCTTCCATGGTGCCGTCGCGGCCGATCTCCGTCACGATCAGGGCGCTGACCCCCTCGCCCTCGAACCGCTTGGCCAGCTCGACGAGGTCGGCGCCGGTGGTCTCCGTCCAACCCTTCACCGCCACGTGGCGGCCCCGGGCGTCGAGGCCGACGGCCACCTGGCCGGGGAAACGGGCGGCCAGCTCGGTGACGAGCTCAGGCCGCTCGACGGCGGCGGTGCCGACCACCACGCGGGCCACGCCGGCGTCGAGGAGGCGCTCGGCGGCCTCCACGGAGCGCACCCCGCCACCGGTCTCGACCTTGCTGGTGACACTCTTCGCCACCGCCGCCACGAGGTCGAGGTTGCCGGCCTCGCCGCTGCGGGCGGCGTCGAGGTCGACCACGTGGATCCACCGCGCCCCGGCCGCCTCGAACGATCGGGCCACCGCCACCGGGTCGTCGGAGTAGACGGTCTCGGCGGCGTAGTCGCCCCGCAGCAGCCGGACGGCCCGCCCGCCCCGCAGGTCGATGGCCGGGTACAGCTCGGTCACGCCGTCTCTTCCGCTTTCGGGCACGCCTCGGCGAAGTTCCTGAGCAGCCGCAATCCGTTGGCGGCGCTCTTCTCCGGGTGGAACTGGGTGGCCCACAACGCACCCTGCTCCACTGCGGCCACGACCGGCCCGCCGTACTCGGTGGTGGCGGCGACCACCGTGTCGTCGTCGGGGACGGGGGCGTAGGAGTGCACGAAGTACAGCCAGCTGCCGTCGGGCAGCCCGTCGAACAGCACCGAGCCGGACCGGATCGTGACGGTGTTCCAACCCATGTGGGGGAGCCGCTGCGTGGTGGTCAGGCGCCGGACCTCGCCCGGGATGATGCCGAGCCCCTTGCACCCGGGCGCTTCCTCGCTGGCGTCGAACAGCATCTGCATCCCGACGCAGATCCCGAGGAAGGGCTTGCCGGCCTCGACCGCCTCGTGGACGACGGGCTCCAGCCCCGATTCCCGCAGCTGCTCCATGCACCGCCCGAACGCCCCCACGCCGGGCAGGACGACACCGGCGGCCTCCCGGGCCACGGCGGGATCGGTGGTCAGCGCCGCCGCGACCCCGAGGTGTTGCAGCGCTTTCTCGGCCGAGCGGAGGTTGCCGATGCCGTAGTCGAGGACGGCGATCACAGCACGCTTCCCGTCACAGAACCTCTTTGGTGGACGGGATGTCGCCGCCCTCCACCCGTACGGCGTCCCGCAGCGCCCGGGCCACGCCCTTGAACGACGCTTCCACCATGTGGTGGCCGTTCTTCCCCGACAGGCTCTTGAGGTGGAGGGTGATGCCGGCCGAGGTCACGAAGGCCCGGAAGAACTCCTCGGCCAGCTGGGGGTCGAACGTGCCGATCATCTGCGGGGGCGTGTCGACCTCGTAGACGAGGAACGGGCGCCCCGACAGGTCGAGCGCCACCTGGATCAGCGCCTCGTCGAGCGGCAGGAGGTAGGAGGCGAAGCGGCGGACGCCGGCCTTGTCGCCCAGCGCCTCGGCGAAGGCGGCCCCGAGGACGATCCCGGTGTCCTCGATCGTGTGGTGGGTGTCGACGTCGAGGTCGCCCCGGGCGGTGAGCTCGAGGTCGAAGCCGCCGTGGCGGCCGATCTGCTCCAGCATGTGGTCGAAGAAGGGGATGCCGGTCGAGACCTTGGCCTGACCGGTTCCGTCGAGGTCGATCCGGACGGAGATCTCGGTCTCCTTGGTCGACCGCTTCCGCTCCGCGACTCGGGGCGCGCTCATGCTGCGAGGACCTCCTTCATGGCGGCCAGGAAGGCGTCGTTCTCCTCCGGACGACCGATCGTGACCCGCAGGCAGTTGTCGAGCCGGGGCCAGCGGGCGAAGTTGCGGACGAGGACGCCGGCCCGGAGCAGCCCTTCCCAGGTGGCCTGCCCGTCGGCGGTGCGGAACAGGATGAAGTTGGCCCCCGACGGGAAGGGCTCGACGCCGTCGAGGGCGGTCAGGGCCGCACCGACCCGGTCGCGCTCGCTCTTGATCGACGCCACCCGGGCGCCCATCTCGCCGGTGAAGCGCAGCGCCACCGTCCCCGCCCGCTGGGTCGGCACCGACAGGTGGTAGGGCAGCACGACCTTCTCCAGGTCGGCCACGATGGCGGCCGGAGCGATGCAGAACCCGAGCCGGAAGGCCGCCATCGACCACACCTTGGAGTACGTCCGCACGACGACCAGCGGCACGCCGTCGCCCACCATGTCGATGGCCGTCCAGGGCGAGAACTCGGCGTAGGCCTCGTCGACGACCAGCAGCCCGGGCTTGCTCCGGGTGGCGATCCGCCCCAGCAGCGCTTCGACCGTCTCCCTCGGCTCGACCATCCCCGTCGGGTTGTTGGGGGTGGTCAGGAAGATGATGTCGGGCTCGACGTCCTCGACGAGGCGCGCCGCGCCGTCCGGGTCGAGCCGGAAGTCGGGCCGCCGCTCGCCGGTCACCACGCCGGTGCCGGTGATCCGGGCGATGTGGGCGTGGAGCACGTAGGAAGGCTCGAAGACGAGGGCCGTCCGGCCCGGCCCGCCGTAGCCGAGGAGCAGCGTCTGGAGCACCTCGTTGGAGCCGTTGGCGCAGAACACCCGCTCCGTCGGTTGGCCCAGGAAGGCGCCGAGGGCCGAGCGCAGGGCGGCGGCCGCCCGGTCGGGATAGCGGTGGGCGGCCGACCCGCTGACCTCCGCCGTCCACGCCTCGAAGAACTCCGGCGGCGGCGGGTAGGGGCT
>JAUZEX010000687.1 GCA_030838815.1 Actinomycetota bacterium | reverse complement strand
CTGACCGCAGTCCTCGCCCCGGTCACGGCGGCCGTCACCCCGCCCGCCGGCCCGACACCGGCCGGGACCGCCACCACCACGCCGACCGGGGCCACAACCCCGACGGCGGTCCCGAACCTGGCACCGACGCTGGTCCCGGCCGGCACCGGAGGCGTCACGTCCCAGCCCGCACCGAAGAATCCCGGGATGCCCGGCTCGAAGCGCAAGAACAAGAAGCACGACCCGGCCAGCGGGGATGGGCCGAACACCTCCGGAACCGCCGGAGGCTTTGGGAAGCCGACCACCGTCCCCGACCGCCCCACCGTGACGAGCGCCGAACGTCGGGACCAGCCGGCGGAGCGGCCGTCCGACAAGCCCGCCCGGGGCCGCCGGGACGGAACGCGCCCGCCCGCGGTTCCCCGGCTCCGGATCCTCGAGGCGTAGCCTCCACCGGGCCAAACCCAGGGGAGGTCTCCGATGGACGAGCTGCTCGTCGAGAAACGGGGCGCCGTCACGCTGATCACGCTGAACCGGCCTGACGCCCACAACAGCATCACCGCCGGCATGGCCGTCGGACTGGCCGAGGGCATCGACGCCTTCGCCGCCGACGACGACGCCAGCGTCCTGGTGATCACCGGGGCCGGCGACCGGTCGTTCTGCTCCGGCGCCAACCTCAAGGACGTGGAGGAGCTCCTCCGCCATCCCCACACGGAGCGGGCCGGGCCGATCGGGTTCGCCCACCTCGACCCGGGCAAGCCGACCATCGCCGCCGTCAACGGCTACTGCTTCGCCGGTGGGATGGAGCTGGCCTGCTGGTGCGACTTCCGCATCGCCTCGACCAATGCCGAGTTCGGCGCCCTCAACCGGCGCTGGGGCGTCCCCTTCATCGACGGGGGCACCCAGCGCTTCCCGCGCATCATGGGCCAGGGCAACGCGCTGTGGATGATCGAGACGGGCATCCGCATCGACGCCGCCCGGGCCATGGCCATCGGCCTCGTCCAGGAGGTCGTGGCCGAGGGCGGCGCACTCGATCGGGCCGTCGAGCTGGCGGACCGCATCGCCGCTTACCCCCAGGCCAGCCTCCGCACCGACCGGGCCGCCACGCTGGCCACCTACGGGGTCAGCCTCGAGGCGGGCCTGTTCATGGAGTCCGGCCTCGGACGCCCCACGGCCAGCGATCCCGAGATGATCGAGGGGCTGCGCAACTTCGTCGCCGGCAACCGCCCCGAGGCCCCCCGCCCGGCCTGAAAACCTGCGCCCGCGCAGACCGCGGGTCCCGAAAGCCCGCCTCCTTTTTCGGACCACCGGTGCGCTGCCGAGGGCCGTCAGCCCGTCGTCAGCCCTTTTGCAGGACGGGCAGGACCAGGTCCAGTACGGCGTTGGCGTGCTTGCGGGTGACGGGCGCCCGCGTGATGAGGCGGCGGGTGAAGATCGGACCGACCAGGACGTCGAGGGCGATATCGGCGTCGAGCCCATCCCGCAGTTCGCCCCGGCGGGCGGCCCGGGTGAAGATCCCTCGGAGGACGGCCCGGCGGGCCCCGCCGAACTCCTTGAACAGCCGCTCGAGCTCGGGGTCGCGCTCCGCCGCCTCCACCAGCGACGGCAGGATGGCGGCCAGCGGCGAGTTCGACAGCCCGTCGACGATCTGCAACAGCACGGCCCGGATGTCGTCGGCGAACGAACCCGTGTCCGGGTCTTCGAGCGGCGGGATGAACGCCTTGAACGCCTCGACCGCCACCTCGGCCTTCGACGGCCAGTGCCGGTAGATGGTGGCCTTGCCGACCCCCGCCCGGGCGGCGATGCCGTCGATCGTGAGGCCGGAGAAGCCGACTTCGCCGAGCAGGGCGATGGTCGCGTCCAGGATGGCCGACTCCGCCCGGCGGCTGCGCCAGCGGGGAGCGAGGCAGCCGGCGGTGGCGTCCCGCAGTTCGGTCACCGCCCCACTTCCTCCAGGGACCGGGGCCCGCCGGCGGCGCCGTTCCGGTTGTGCCCGTTCGTCCCGGTGCCGGCCGGAACGTCGGACGACGCCGCCGGGGCGTCGGCGGCGTCGCCGTCGCCGTGGGTCTCGTGGTACTGCATCACGATCCGGTCGGGGTAGAAGCGTCGCACCATCACGGCGGCGGCGATGGTCACCATGGCCGCCGCCACCAGGCTCACGCTCATGGCGTCGACGTAGGCGCCCTTGGCTGCCGCCTCGAGCGGCACCCCGACGGCCGGGGGCAGCGAGCGGGCGACACCCAGCGCGCCACCGAGCGACGAACGCACCGCGGCCCGGGCGGGACCCGGCAGACCGAGCACCGACGCCGGCAGGGCGGAGGTGAACTTCGACGCCAGCAGGCTGCCGAGGACGGCGACGCCGAGCGCGCCCCCCAGCTCCCGGGTCGTGTCGTTGACCGCCGAGCCGACACCGGCCTTGCGCAGCGGCACCGACGCCATGATCCCGGTGGTCGACGGGGCCATCGACAGGCCCATCCCCACCGCCATCGTCACGATGGCCACGACGAGGTGCCAGTAGGGGGTGTTGACGCCCGACTGCGCCAGCAGCAGCAGCCCGAACCCGAGGATCGACAGGCCGGTGCTGACGACCTTGCGGCTGCCGAACCGGGCCACGAACTTGGCGCTCATCGGCGCCGACACCATCATCGTGAACGCCATCGGCAGCATGCGGACGCCCGCCTCCAGCGTCCCGTACCCCAGCACGAGCTGCAGGTACTGGGTCAGGAGGAAGAACGTGCCGAACATGGCGAAGAACACCAGATTGATGGCCGCCGTGGCCGACGCGAACGTCCGGTTCTTGAAGAAGCGCAGGTCGAGCATGGGGTGCTCCGCCCGCAGCTCCCATACCGCGAAGCCCACGAGGACGGCGATGCCGCCGAGGAGCGGCCCGAGGGTCGCCGCCGACCGCCAGCCGTGGCTCGGGCCCTCGATGATCCCGTACAGCAACCCGCCCAGGCCGACCATCGACAGCACGGCACCGGTGGGGTCGAGCTGCTCGGCGTGGGGATCCTGCGATCGGGGCACCAGCACCCGGCCCCCGATCAGGGCGGCCAGGACGAGGGGCACGTTGACCAGGAACACCGATCCCCACCAGAAGTGCTCCAGCAGGAAGCCGCCGGCCACCGGCCCGACGGCGGCGCCGGCGCCGGCCAGGCCGGCCCAGATGGCGATGGCCTTGGCCCGCTCGTGGGGCGGGAAGACGTTGGTCAGGATCGACAGCGTGGCCGGCATGATCAGGGCGGCGCCGATGCCCATGACGGCCCGCAGGGCGATGAGCTGGCCGGAGGAGGCGGAGAAGGCGGCGACGGTGGAGGCCCCGCCGAAGATGATGAGGCCGGCCGTCAGCGCGCCCTTGCGGCCGAAGCGGTCGCCGATGGCGCCGGCGGTGAGGAGGAGCCCGGCGAAGACGAGGCCGTAGGCGTCCACGACCCACTGCAGGGCGCTGTTGCTGGCGTGCAGGTCGCGCACCAGGGTCGGGAGGGCCACGTTGAGGACCGTGTTCCCGACCACGACGATGACGAGGCTGAGGCAGAGGACGACCAGCGTCCACCACCGCTTGCCCTGGTCGTAACTCTCATCCACCATGCCGGATCCTCTCCGCTGCGCTGCGGTCGAAACGAGACGATACCGTATCGTCTCGTTTGCTAAACCCCTTGAGGACCGGGCGATTCCCCGGGTCCGTGAGGTTTGTCCAACCTCGACCATTCCCGGGCCCATCCCGGCCGCCGTAAGGTTTGCCGGGCTTCGACCAAGGAGGGGCGGATGACCGAGGTGGCGACCAGGGCGGGAGCGGTGCCTGTTCCCCCGGCGGTGGAAGGTGACTTCTACGATCTCGCCGCGTTGCTCGACGAGGAGGACCGGCTGCTCCTCAAGCGGGTTCGGGCCTTCATGGAGGAGCACGTCGCCCCCATCATCAACGTCTACTGGGGCAAGGCCGAGTTCCCGTTCGAAGTGTTGCCGGCCATGGCCGAGCTGGGTATCGCCGGCCTGGCCTACTCCGGCCCCGGCTGTCCCGGCCGGACCTTCCTGGCCGACGGGTTCGTGGCCATGGAGCTGGCCCGCATCGACGCCTCGATGGCCACCTTTATGGGGGTCCACGGCGGCCTGGCCATGGGGAGCATCCACCTGTGCGGCTCCGAGGAGCAGAAGGCGCAGTGGCTCCCGCCGATGGCCCGCATGGAGAAGATCGGCGCCTTCGGCCTCACCGAACCCGACGTTGGTTCCGGCGCCGCCGGCGGCCTCACGACCACGGCCC
>JAUZEX010000638.1 GCA_030838815.1 Actinomycetota bacterium | reverse complement strand
TGCCCCTCGGGGGGAGCGGCGCCCTGCGACTGGCGGCCGAAAACCCCGTCTTCGTCTGCTGGGGCCCCACCCCCGGCCCGGACGGCGCCCGGTGACCGGCCCTTCGACCGGCGGGCCGATCCTGGTCTGCACGGTGACGGAGGCGGGCGCAGCGCTGGCCCGGCGGCTTCCCTACCAGCACCACCACGGCGGACTCGTGGCCGCGGTGCGGGAACGATGGGTCGACGTCGGAGGTTTCGTCCTCGTCTGCGCCACCGGCATCGCCGTGCGGGCCGTCGCCCCGTTGCTGGCCGACAAGGCCGCCGACCCGGCGGTGGTGGTCGTCGACGACGGCGGCCGGTTCGCCATCGCCCTCACCGGAGGGCACCGGGGAGGGGCCAACGCCCTGGCCCGGGAGGTGGCCGCCCTGCTCAACGCCGAACCCGTCGTCACCACCGCCACCGACGGCGCCGGCCTGCCCGCCCTCGACGATCTGGCCGGCTTCGCCGCGGCCGGCGACGTCGCCGCCGTGACCCGGGCCTGGCTCGACGGCTCGCCTCCGACGGTCGCCGTCGACCCCGCCCTGGCGGCCTGGCCCCTCCCTGCCGGACTCCGTTCCGCCCCGGACGCCATGGCCCACACCATGGCCGGTGCCCCCGAACCGGTCGCAGAGCCGGCGGCGGTGGTCGTGACCGACCGGGATGTCGAGGCGGCGGCGGGCCAGGTCGTCCTGCGACCGGGATCGCTGGTGCTGGGCGTCGGGTCGAGCAGCGGAGCCGACCCGGAAGGCCTGCACCGGCTGGCCGTCGAGACGCTGGCCGAAGCCGGACTGTCGATCGAGGCCGTCGGAAGCATCGTCACCGTCGACCGGAAGGCCGGGGAGCCGGCGATCGTCGAGCTGGCCGCCGCCTTCGGGGTCCGACTGCGGACGTTTCCGGCCGAGAGGCTGGCCGCCATCGCCGTTCCAAATCCGAGCGCCGTCGTCGAGGCCGCGGTCGGGACCCCGTCCGTGGCCGAAGCCGCCGCCCTCGCCGGAGCCGGAGCCGGCGGCCGCCTGGTGGTGGAGAAGCGACGGTCGGCGGACGCCACGGTGGCCGTGGCCCGGCGGGTCCGGCCGGAAGGGCAGCTGGCCGTTGTGGGGCTCGGCCCGGGGGACCCGGCCCTGCGGACGCCGGCGGCCACGGCGGCCGTCCGCCACGCCGACGTGGTCATCGGGTACGGCCCCTACGTCGACCTCGCCGCCGACCTCCTGGCCGCCGGTCACGAGGTCGTCCGCTCCCCCATCGGCGCCGAGGCCGAGCGCTGCGCCGAGGCCCTGCGGCGGGCCGCAGCCGGGGAGCGGGTGGCGCTCGTCTGCTCCGGCGATCCCGGCGTGTACGCCATGGCCTCGCTCGTCTATGAGCTGGCCCCCAGCCACGGCGAGCCCCCGGTGACAGTGGTGCCGGGGGTGACCGCCGCCCTGGCCGCCGCCGCCGTACTCGGCGCCCCGCTCGGTCACGACCACGCCGCGGTCTCCCTCTCCGACCTGCTCACGCCGTGGCCCGTCATCGAGCGCCGCCTGCGGGCGGTGGCTGACGGCGACTTCACCGTCTCCCTCTACAACCCCCGGTCGAAGCGGCGGACGGCCCAGTTCGACACGGCGCTGGCCATCCTGGCCGCCGGCCGGCCACCCGGGACGCCCGCCGCCATCGTCACCGACGTCGCCCGGCCCGGGCAGCGGGTCATCCGGACCACGATCGCCGAGCTGGACCCGGAGCAGGTCGACATGCTCTCGCTGGTGGTGATCGGCTCCACCACGACCCGCTGGCAGGGAGAAATGATGGTCACCCCCCGGGGCTACCGCGCCGCTCCCGGGCCGGCGGTCGTCCTGACCCCCGCACCCGCACCGGCACCGGCACCGACACCGGAGACGGCGCCGTGACCGTTACGGTCGCCTCGAGCTGCACCGCCTGTGGTGCCTGCCTGGCCACCTGCCCCGAACGCGCCCTTGTCCCCGCGCCGCGCCGCCCGGCGGTGCTCGACTCCCTCTGCACCGACTGCCTGGCCTGCCTGGAGGTCTGCCCCGTGGACGCCATCATCCCCGTGCCGGAGCCGCCCCCGGAGCCGGCCACCGAAGTGGCGGTACCGGCGCCCGCCGGGTTCCCCGTCCACCCGATCGAAGAGGCCAGCTACCGGATCCTGGCCGGACGGGTCGACCTGTCGGCGTGGCCGGACGGGGCCCGGGACGTCGTCGCCCGGATGGTCCACGCCACGGCCGACGAGTCGTTCGCCGGGACGGCCCGGATCGGTGAGCAGGCGGTGGAGGCGGCGGTGGCGGCACTGGTCGCCGGGGCGCCGGTCGTGTGCGACGCCCGCATGGTCCTGGCCGGGCTGCCCTCCGTATCGGGCGCCGTCTGCTACCTCGACCAGGTGGCGGAGGCGGCGCCCGGCGACACCCGCTCGGCGGGGGCGATCCGCATCGCGGCCGAATGGCATCCCGACGGCGCCCTGTGGGTCATCGGCAACGCCCCGACGGCGCTGTTCGCCCTCCTCAACCTCTATGCCTCGGGCGCGGTGCGCCCGGCGGCGATCGTGGGCCTCCCGGTCGGCTACGTCGGAGCGGCGGAGTCCAAGGCGGCGCTGTGGGCCGGGAACCTCCGGCCGCTGGCCATCACCAATGTCGGTGTCCGCGGTGGCAGCCCGGCCGCGGCCGGGGCCGTGAACGCCCTCGCCCGCCTGGCCGCCGCCCGTCGAGGGGCCGGGGCGCCTGCGCCCCGCGCCGGCGGTTCGACCTGAACCAGAGATCGAGCGTGGCGCCGGCGTCGCGATCTTCGCCGACGTTGAGGCTCTAGATACACCTCAACGCGCCAGGCTCATCGCCGTCGCCGGCGGCTGTTACGGTCCGCTCGTCGACCGGGCTGGGGAGTCTGGGACCGGACCTTCTTGGCTGAACAGCAGCGGCGTGGAGCGTACGTGGGGCTGGCGTTGGCGTCGGCCCTCGTGGTGCTGCTCGCCAGCGGCGTCGCCGTCAGCCGCCTGCATTCCGACCGCCGCGGCCGGGCGCCGTCCGGGGTCGCCGCTCCGCTCCCGCCCGCCGCCACGCCATCGACCCCCGGATCGGGGCCGATCGGCGACGCCGCTCCCAAGGCCGATCCCGCCGCCCCCGGCGCGGCGCCCAACGCCGCCCGCCCGTCAGGAGCGGCTCTGGCTACACGCCCGCCGTCCCCGTCCGCCCGCCCCGCGAACGCCAACGAGGCCGACAGTGGCTCGAGCGCCGCTCAGTCGCCCAGCGGCCGGTCGGCGGCGTCCGGCGCGGCGTCACCCGCTCAGCCGGGGACGCCGTCGTCCTCGGACGGGTCCCGCCCTTGCTCGGCCATGAATGGCTCCGGTTCCGGCGACCACGGCGCGGCCTCCGGCTGCGGCGAAGGCTCAAGTTCCGGTTCATCCCCGGACGGCAACGGGTCTCCGCCGGCCCCCAAAGGCGGTCCCGGCCCGGAGCCGCTGGCGGCGGCGTCGGTTTCGGCCGGGGAGGGCGCCAGCGGCGGCGTCGTCGGGGTCGGCTTCGGTGACGGCCCCGAGGCCGACGTCACCGTGGGGACCACCCGGGTGGTGGGCGACGCCCCGCCCTCCGACGGCACGGCCATCGGCCTGGGCGGCCGGTTCATCCATCCTCCGCCGTCTCTTCCGGTCCTTCCGGGATAGGCCGAACCGACCTGCCACCGGCCGCGACGTACCCGACGGCGACCGCCGGCGACGGCTGGTGAGCCGTCCCTCGCCGCCGCCGGAGGTTGGCAGCCGCCTCAACGAAGGTTGAAGCTCGAGCCGAGGTTGAGGCTCAGCGCTCCTTCTCGGTGACGCCGGCGGCGTCGAAGGTCGCCATCTCGGCCAGGATCCGGGCCGCCGCCTCGACGATCGGGAGGGCCAGGCAGGCACCGCTGCCCTCGCCGAGCCGGAGGTCGAGATCGAGGACGGGCGCCAGCCCGAGCTCCTCCAGCACCGCCGCCGCTCCGGGTTCGACCGATCGGTGGCCGGCGATGCAGCGGGCGGCCGCGCCCGGGGCCAGTCGATCGGCGGCCAGCAGCGCGGCGTCGGCGATGAGCCCGTCGACGAGAACAGGGACTCCGGCGGCAGTGCCGCCCACGATGAACCCGGCCAGGGCGGCGATCTCGTAGCCGCCGAGCGCGGCCAGGGTCTCCAGCGGACCGGCGGCGACCGCGGCGGCGTGGCGGGCCAGCGCCCGCTCCACGACCGCCGTCTTACGGGCGAGCCCGGCGTCATCGACTCCCGTTCCCCGGCCGGTGACCTCGGCCGCCGGCCTCCCGGTGAACGCCGCCACCAGCGCCGCCGCCGCCGTCGTGTTCCCGATCCCCATCTCCCCCGTCACCAGCGCCCGGGCACCACCGCCCGACACACCACCGCCCGACACACCACCGCCGGGCGTAGGGGCCCCGGACAGGTCGGCCGGGAACGGGAACCGGCCGGCGGCGAGGTCGCCAGCCAATCGGGC
>JAUZEX010000637.1 GCA_030838815.1 Actinomycetota bacterium | reverse complement strand
TGGTATGCGGAACCGTTCAGCGCCCGTCCGCAGAAGAAGGACGACCACCGGGCCCTGCCCGACATCACGGCGTCGATCGCCGAGCTGCGCTACTACCGGGAGACGATCTTCAAATGATGGGCGGCCTGGGTGGGGTGAAGGTCGGCACGATCACCGTTGACTGCGAGGATCCGCACCGCCTCGGCGGCTTCTGGAGCGCCCTCCTCGGCGTGGCGGTGGTCGAGGTCGGCGAGGACTACGCCGAACTGGCCAAGCTGTCCGAGGACGGGCCCAACCTGTTGTTCCTGGCCGTCCCGGAGGCGAAGGCGGGGAAGAACCGGCTCCACCTCGACCTGGTCGTCCCCGACGTGAAGTCGGCGGTGGACTCGGCGCTCGACGTCGGGGCCCGGCGGGCCGAGGGCGATCTGGCCGGCCCGTTCCCGTGGACGGTGATGCTCGACCCGGAGGGCAACGAGTTCTGCCTCTGCCCGCCCGACTGCCCGGGCCCGTCCGCCTCCTGATCCCCTTCCCGCCCGCCAACCTGCGCTCATGAGTCGCGCTATGCGCGACTAATGAGCGCAGGTTCGTGCGATCCCGGGCGGCGCGCTCAGCCGAGCAGGCTGCGGAGGGCGCCGAGGAGAGTGGCGATGGAGCGTTGGCGGGCGTTGTGGCCCATGAGGCCGATCCGCCAGGCCTGACCGGCGAACGGGCCGAGCCCGCCGCCGACCTCGATGCCGTACTCGTCGCGGAGGCGCCGGCGGGTCTTGGCGTCGTCGACGCCGGACGGGAGGCGGGCGGTGGTGAGCTGCGGTAAACGGTGGCCGTCGGGGGCGACGAGCCCGAACCCCAGCGCCGGCAACGAGCTCTGGAGAAGCTCGCCGATGCGGCGGTGGCGGTCGTGGACGGCCGGGAGCCCCTCGTCGAGGAGCCGGCCGAGGCCGGCGTGGAGCGCCGACACCAGCACGGAGCTGGCGGTGTGGTGGTAGCGGTGGGGCTCGTAGACATAGCCCTCGAGGAGGCCGACGTCGAGGTAGAAGGAGCAGATCGGCCGCTCCGCCGACCGGCCCACCATCCGGGCCACGGCCCGGTCCGAGAACGTGATCGGCGCCAGGCCGGAGACCGCCCCGAGGCACTTCTGGGTGGCGGAGTAGGCGGCGTCCACGCCCCAGATGTCGACCTCGACCGGGATCCCGCCCAGCGACGTGACGGTGTCGAGCACGAACAGCGTGTCGGTGTCCTGCAGGGCCCGGAGCGGCGCGACCTCGTTGCGGACGCCGGTCGAGGTCTCAGCGTGGACCACGGCCAGCAGCCGCGCTCCGGCGTTGGCCCGCTGCGCCTCCAGCAGGCGCTCGGGGTCGAGCGGCCGGCCCCACTCGCCCTCCACCCGCACGACCTCGGCGCCGGCCCGCCGGGCGACCTCGCACAGGCGCTCGCCGAAGTAGCCGTTGACGCCGACGATGGCGGTCTCGCCCGGCTCCAGCAGGCTGACGAGGCAGGCCTCCATGCCGGAGCTCCCCGTCCCCGAGACGGGCAGCGTCAGCCGGTTGGCCGTCCGGAAGACGGCCCGGAGCTGGTCGCCGACCGCCTGGTAGAGATCCAGGAACTCGGGATCGAGGTGGCCGAGGACGGGCCGGGCGAGTCCGGCCGATGCCTCGGGGTAGGGGTTCGACGGGCCGGGGCCGAGGAGCAGGAGCTCGGAGACGCCGGAGCCCGGACCGGTGCTCACAGCTGCGACCGGATGAGCCCGTCGAGGATGTCGGCCTCGGAGACGATCATCTCGTCGAAGGCCCAGTGCCGCATGACGGACACGAGGATGGCGGCGCCGCCCACGATCACATCGACCCGGGCCGGCTCGAGGCCCGGGTTGTGGCGCCGGTCGGCGGCGGGCTCGGTGGCCAGGGTGCGGAAGACGTCCTCGGCCGCTTCCCGGGTGAGGCGGAAGTGGTGGAGGACCTCGGGGTCGTACTGCGCCAACCCGATCTCGACCGCGGCCACGGTGGTGACGGTACCGGCCACGCCGACCAGCGTCCGGGCCTGGCCGACGGCCGGGAGGTCGCGGTCCACGTCGTCGAGGTAGGCCTGCACGACGGAGATGGCCTGGGACAGCTCCTCGGGCGTCGGCGGGTCGGAGTGGAGCCAGGCCTCGGTGAGCCGCACGCAGCCGATGTCGATCGACAGCACCCCGGCGACGTCGGGGGCACCTCCCGCCCCGGGGGGAGTTCCGGTGCCGACGCTGAACTCGGTCGAGCCGCCGCCGATGTCGACGACAAGGTGGGGGGCGGGGGCGTCGAGCCCGGTGGTGGCGCCGAGGAACGTCAGCCGGCCCTCTGCATCCCCCGTCAGCAGCTCCACGTCGGTGCCGAGGATCTCGGACGCCGGGCCGAGAAGCTCGTCGCGGTTGACCGCATCGCGGGCGGCGCTGGTGGCCGTGGCCCGCACGCCCTCGACGCCGGTGGCGTCCATGACGTCGCGGTACTTACGGAGCACGCTCAGCGTCCGCTGGATCGCGTCGGGGTGGAGCCGCTTCGTGGCGTTGACACCCTGCCCCAGCCGGGTGATGTGCATGTGCCGCTCGACCGTCTTGAGCGGCCCGGCGGGGCCGGCGCCGTCGCTGTCGGCCACGAGCAGTCGGGTCGAGTTCGTCCCCATGTCGATGGCCGCCAGCCTCGTCACGGCTCACCTCCCGGGCCTTCACGCAGGCGTTCCGCCACCCACCGGCCCACAGGGTCGTCGCCGCCGGCGAGGAACCAGGCGTAGTGGGCATGGAGGCATTTCACTCCCCGGCCCGTTCCTCCGACTCCCCCCGACGGGCGGGGGCCGGTGTGGGCGGGATCGATGGCGGCGTCGCGTTCGGCGGCGTAGGCGGCGTGGGCGGCGACGAGCTCGTCCCCGTCGACGGCGGCCTCCGCGGCCCGGACCCCGCCCGCCGACTCCAACGTGGCGACGGCGTGCCGCACGGCCGGATCGCAGAGCCAGTAGCGGGTGGGCATCGGGGTCCCGTCCCGCAGGAAGGGCTCGTTGAGGATCACCACGGGCTCCCCGGCGCCGTTGCGCACGACGACCTCGAAGTCGCCCTCCGGGGGGCGGCCGAGGCGCTCGGTCAGCAGTGCGACGTCGTCAGCCATGAGGGGCCAAAGTCTACGGGCGCCACCGCTCGCCGCCCCACCGGGCGGCGCGCCCCGGCGAACCGGCGTTCGTTTTCCGGGTTACAGCGGAAATCGAACGCCGGAACGGGCCGGGCCGGAGGCGACGCCAACTGGCGTTCGTGTACCGGACTACAGCGGAAATCGAACGCCGGTATGCGGTCAGGCGTCGTCGGCGGCGGGGGCTTTGGCGGCGGCCCGGGCGGAGAACTTGGCCGCGTCGACGATGGCCCGGCGGTGGGTGCCCCGGGCGATGGTGTCGACGCCGTCGTGGGACTCCACGGCGAACTCCAGGAGCCGCCCGTCGACCCTGGTCAGCTCCACGGTCGTCGTCACGTCCAGCCCCGGCGGGGTGGCCGCCTCGTGCGACACGTCGACGTGGACACCCAGCGTCATCTCGGCCGGCCAGTCGAGGTGAGGGTTCACCAGCTGGATGCACGTCCACTCGATGAGCCCGACGAGGAACCCGGTGGCGAAGACCTCGGGCATGGCCACGAAGTCGGCCGCCTCCGGGTACAGGTGGGGAACCGTTTTGTCCGGCGGCACCCGGTACGTGAATTCG